>NZ_JANSJL010000034.1:11413-62641 GCF_047502745.1 Synechococcus sp. F70.1 | reverse complement strand
ACGCCTGTGGAGATCCCTCTGGCGGGGTAGTAGGTGTTGAGCCTGCCACTAGCTATGGGTCGTGGAAGTAGGAAGAAAGCCTCAACCTGGAGCAAAAGTCCGCTTTTGTCCAGCGTTGTATAAGTCTTTCAGAGCGGCGTTTGGGCCAGCTTGATGATGAGATGGTGGTTTTTGTCCACCGTGATCCAGCCCTGCTGGCGGAAACGGTTCAAAAGACGAGTGATGGTGACGCGGGTAGTGCCGATGGTATCGGCCAAGTCTTGGTGCGTAAGGCGCACCTGCAGGCGCACTCCCGTCGCGATGGGGGATCCCAACTCCACTGCCAACAGGGAGAGCAACTGACGCAGCCGATCCTCCACTCGCCGCCGCCCGGCCAGAGCCAGCAGCGCTTCGGTTTGGCGCAGTCGCCGCACCAACTGCTTGAGCAGCCCCTGGCTTAGGGTTTCTGAGGCTTCCACCTCAGCTGCCGACAGCCGCAGCACGTCAACTGCCGTCAACGCCTTAGCTTGGTAGGGATCCAACTTTGTCAGCGGGGATCCCAGCGGCATGGAGGGAACGGCAAAGCCCAAAATGGCCTCACTCCCGTTGGCATGGACAGTACTCAACTGCACTACGCCCCGGCAGACAATCACCCACTCTTCGGGCGGCAGAGGAATGATTTGGCGAGGGCTGTAGGAAGATAGGCTGCGGCCTCGGTAGAGGTCTTCTAGGAGCTGACGCTCCCGTTTGACATACTGGCTGGGCGGCGTTTCAGGCGTCATGAGCTAGCTCTGCTGGAGCAAACTTGGGTTCAGCGGGCGGCCTTTCCCCTGTTGAGAGAGAACAAGAGTCGGCCTTGGAACCAAGGATCCGTGTTCTCGACTACACCATATCGCTTGCCTTTCCCGCTGAAGTAAAGAGGAGGTTATGCTTGGGTTAAGTCTTGCCCTCGGCTCAGAAGCGGACAAAGCTAGGTGCAACCGCCATCCGGTAGGATAAAAACAGCTAAGCTCAAGCTTCAGGAGACCTGCCGTGACGCTGGTGGTTCGCGTGATTACTCCTGACCGCGTTGTTTGGGATGCCCCTGCCGAGGAAGTGATCCTCCCTGCCACCTCAGGCCAGCTGGGTATCCTGACCAATCACGCTCCCCTGTTGACAGCCATCGGCAACGGCGTGATGCGGGTCAAGGCCGGTGGCAAGTGGTCGGCCATTGCCGTGATGGGTGGCTTTGCAGAAGTGGAAAACAACGAGGTAACGGTTCTAGTCAACCGGGCCGAGCGAGGGGAACAAGTCGACAAGGCTGCAGCTCAAGCTCTTTTGGAGAAGGCCAACCAAGTTTTGAACACTAGCAGTGACAAGCAGGAGCGCCTGCAGGCTCAGTTGGATCAGCAACGGGCCAGGGCTTTGCTCCAAGCTGCCGAAATGGGTTCCAAAAGCTAGGGGATACCTCTTGGTTAAGGTGAGGCTAGCTACCCGTAGGTTAGCAGAGTAGGATCCTCAAGACCCTTCCGCCCACGTGCATCCCCAGAAGCCTCCTCTGTTTTCTGATCCTCCCGAGGATTCTCACCAGCTTCTCCCGATCTCAGCCATTGGCGAGGCGGGGCTACTGCAGGTGGTGCAACGCTACTGTCCTGCGCAGGTGGTGGGGGATGATGCCGCAGTGCTGGCTGTTCCCGAGGGACAGTTGGTGGTAACCACCGATGTCTTGGTGGAGGGAGTTCACTTTAGCAACTTGACCACCCCGCCCCATGCCGTGGGCTGGCGCGCGGCAACTGCCAATTTGTCGGACTTGGCGGCGATGGGATCCCGTCCCCACTCGTTGCTCGTAGGCCTGGGCCTGCCGCCCTCCACACCAGTGGCCTGGGTGGAGGAGCTCTACCAGGGAATCCAGGCTTGCTGCGCCCCCTGGGGATGCCAAGTGGTGGGAGGGGATCTGTGCCGCTCGCCCCAGCGGTTTGTGGCCATTACGGCGCTGGGATCGGTGCAGCCAGGGCGGGCCATTGAGCGCAAGCGGGCGCAGCCGGGCGATTGGCTCATCGTAACTGGGCCCCATGGGGATGCGCGGGCTGGCCTGGAGCTCTTGCTTCACCCTGAGCAGGGATCTATAGTCCCGGCAGCCCAGCAGCAGTTAATTAGGGCCCACCAATACCCACAACCGCGGCTGGATCTGTTGCCGCTGTTGGCAGCGATCCCTGACCCTATGCGCCTTGCCGGCATGGACACTAGCGACGGCCTAGCCGATGCCCTGGTGCAGGTGTGTCAGGCTAGCGGGGTGGCAGCGAGGATCGAGGCGGAGCGGATCCCGATTTCAGAGGCTTTGCAGCAGGTCTTTCCGGCCCAGGCCCTAGAGTGGGCCCTCTACGGCGGGGAAGACTTTCAGCTGCTCCTCAGCGCTGAGCCCTCTGTAGCCCAGTACCTCTTGGAAAAGCTGCCAGGGGCAGCCTGGATTGGCGAAGTCACTGGCTGGGATCCGCAGGGGACGGTGCGGCTAGACAACGGCCAGATCCTCAGCCGCCAGCAGGCCTTCCAGCATTTTTGAGCGGCTCAAAAGCGCAAGTGTCGGCTGACACGCACCAAGGGACCCAGCCCTAGGCGCTTGGGACTGAGGGCCTGCATCTCAAACAGGGCCAAAATATGGTGCACCGGCAGCTCTAGCTGGTGGGAATTTGCCCCCATCGCTATCACCAAACCACAGCAGCCCCCCGTATCGCGGCAACGCCGCTCCCAGCGCCTGCGAGCCCTTGAGTGCACGGGGTCGTCTTTGGGAAATTCGCCAAACAAGTGCAGGTCGCGGTTACCCGTCTGGACAATTTCTAGCTCGTAGCGATGGCCATCGAAGGGATCCACTCCCGTATTGAAACAAACCCCTTGGGGGCCCCCCTCGCCGCGCAGGTTTTCAATCAGTTGCTTGGCCTTAGAGCGAGAGGTGCGCACAATCACCACCGGCAGCCCCTCCCCCTTCTGCACCAGTTTGCTCTGAGGGAGAGGATGCACTTGCCCTGCACGGCGCAACACCTCCACTGTGGCCCAAGGCAGCAGTCCCAGGCCAAGCTGCGCTCCCTCAGGCAACAGATCCTCTCGGAGCAGAGCTTGGGTGGGTTTCTCTTCCTCTAATGCCAGCAGCTCTGCCGCCAACTCAGGCAGGGTGCGCACCTGCACCGACAGGGCTTCCCCTTGGGGATTGGGAACGCAATACTGCCCCTGACAAGGTTGAAAGCCCTTTTCCAGCTTGCGGCGGTACTGCTTCAAGAAGCAATGCAAGGCCTCCAAGGCCACGGCCAAGGTTGCTGCCTCCTCTTCCTGTAAAACACCGCGCAAGCCCTCCAGCGGGTGGATGGTGCCGAAGTTCGGCTCGATGTCCTCGGGATCCAACTCTGCCAAGTCCAAGTTTGGCCAGTCTTCCAGTTCGGGATGGCGGGGTTGAAAAGTCAGGTAGAGACAGTCCTGCCTCAGGAAGACTTCCTCCATCTCATCAGGGTCCGCTTGCCTGGCCTGCTGGCGAAACTGTTTGAGGGAGGGCAGGGAGCGGTAAAAAATCACCCCATACTCCATTCCTGCCCGTCCCACGATTGAGACGTAGAGAGTTTCGACGTCCCACTGATGCAGCTCGATGGCTAGAATGTGGTGATCCTCAAGGTACTCCCAGGGGGCATCCTGCCAGAGGGTAAAGGCTTTGCTAGCCAAGAGTTCTGCGTAGTTTTCTGGCAAAGGTGGGGGGATCTGCTCCTGAGCCTCGGCAAAGCTTTGTAGGATCTCATCGATGAGCGGTAGCTCCGGCTGGTATTCCACTTTGATGTCCAGCTCGTGCAGAATGCCGCGCAGGAAAAACTGCACCTCCCGGTTGCGCACGACGATTTTCTGGGGACGGGCTGGCAAGCCCGCATTGGGCCGCTCCATGGCCGCGATCAAGGCCCGCACCATTGGCTCTGTGCCAGAGCCAGCAGGCACCACCTCCATAGCTCGCACCACACCCTGAACGCCGTCCACCCAGAGAATGCATTCCCCCTCGCCGGGAGAAGGCTGGGAGCCAGCAACTGGCGAGCTTGGCAGGCTGTGGCGATCCCCTTCCCACACGGAAGGAATCTGGGGCAGCTTTTGCAGTCGACGAACCGTAGCGGCTGGCAGACGCGACATAGACATCCCGAGACCACAAAAACCACCCAAAGGCCTAGCAGATGCCTTGGGTAGGGATCCCTCTCTCCTCAGCCAAGTTGAGAGGGGGGATCCCCCTCAGCCACTCTAACCGAGCCCGGAGAAGCTGGATCCCCGCTAGGGACAATGGCCAAGCAAACCCGAGTAAAGAGCTGATGGTCAGATTCGAACTGACGACCGCTCGATTACAAGTCGAGTGCTCTACCAACTGAGCTACATCAGCCCGTTCTACCTGGATTATACTAGCACCTCCCTTGCAAGTTGTCCCCGCCTGCCAGTTTGTTGCTAGGGGGCAGCAGGCAGGGGATTGAGCTGACAGCCGAGAGAGGCAAGGAAGCTACTGCCGATCCTCTGCTGGCTGTGGAATGGGAGCTAGGTAAATAGCCAAAGCTCCGGCCAGAAAGCCCAAGATATTGCGCACCACTGGCAGCCAATCTCGGGTGCGAGCAACCACTGGGCCAAGGCCAAAGGCCCCAAACAAAATGAACCACAAGGGAGAGATGAGCAAAGCCCAGCGCCAGTTAAACACCTCCTCTCCCTGGCGGGGTTTGCCGGCAAACCCAAAGACAATCCCACCCAAGATAGAGGTAATCAACGTCAGGATCCACTGCTCCTGCGGCAGCCCGGGCACTACCCGGCAACCGCCCTGGCGAAAACAGCGATCCAGAACCTCAACGGCCTCTAGAATGGCGCGGTGGGCGCCATGTTCCTGCACATAGAACTGGTTGCCAAAGCGAGACTGCAGCTCGATCCAAAAGGTGCGCGGCAAGATCTCCCGCACCGCATCCCCCACGTTGAAGGCCAGCAGGTTGCCCCCCCGGGGATCCGCCACCATCAAAACGCTGCGCTCGTTTAGGCCCCAGTACTCCTTCACCTGGCGGCCCGGGGTTTGGTCAAACTGGGTCAACACCCGCAGCTTCCAGCCAGTTTCTTCCTCCAGCCGGCTCAGGTGCTCGGCCAGTTCGGCTTCCTCCTTGCTGCTCAACTGATCCGCCAAGTCCAAAACCGGAACAGGCGGCTGAGGCAACTCCATCGGCACTACTGGCAGGGCAGGCTGCGCCCACAGGGGAGATCCCCCGCCCAGCCAAATCCATAGCCCTAGGCAAAGACTCACTCCAAAGCAAAGTACCCTTTGCCACTGGATGCTCATGCTACTCCCTCTTTAAAGACCCAATCCTGAAAACTGATGTTAAGAAGTGTTTCAAGTTCTTACAGATCCATCATGCCCTGGAAGCCAACATTTGGCTAGAGGGAGTTCTTTCTGGGTTTTCCAGGTAGCTGCGGGAAGGGTTGGCAGCAGAGTCTTTTCTGGTCAATTGCCCATCGAGAGGGCATACTGGTGGCAACAATTTTGGATGCCGGGGGCGTGCATGATGAAGTTCAGACGCTGGTTGGGTCTCTGCTGGGCCGGCCTGATGGCGCTACTCCTCACGGCCTGCGGCCAGGGATCCACTCCCTACGACAGCATTGTGATCAACTTTGTTAACACGGCTACTCCTAGTGAGATCGCTGCCCTTGCCAAAGAGTACAACTTGACGCTGCGACCCAGCAGCAACAGTGCCTTTGCCCGCCAAGAGGTTATTTACCTAGCCACTGGGGAGGCGACTCATCCCAGGGCCACCCGGCGGCTGCTCCAGCGGCTTCAGCGGGAAGCCCTCGTTGAGTATGCCCACCCCAACTACCAATTCCAGGCCGCTTTCGTGCCCAACGATCCCCTTTACTCCCAGCAGTGGAACCTACGGGCCATCCGCATGCCCGAAGCCTGGGAGATTTCTCAAGGGGAAGGGGTGACGGTGGCAGTCGTGGACACGGGGGTGACGCGGGTGCCGGATCTGGCCCAGACCGAATTTGTGAAGGGCTACGACTTCGTAGATGACGATGAGGATCCCACCGACCTCAACGGCCACGGCACCCATGTGGCTGGCACCCTTGCCCAGTCCACCAACAACGCCCTGGGCGTGGCAGGTGTTGCCTTCAAGGCCAAGATCATGCCCGTGCGGGTGCTGGATGCCAACGGCTTTGGATCCCTGTCGGATGTGGTGGAAGGGATCCGCTATGCCGTCGACCATGGCGCTACCGTCATCAACCTCAGCTTGGGCAGTCGCGCCTCAGCTCGCTTGATGGAAGAGGCGGTAGCTTACGCCCACAGCAAGGGAGTGACCGTAGTTGCAGCTGCTGGCAACGAAAACTCCAGCCAGGTAAGCTACCCAGCCCGCTATCCCCATGTCATCGCCGTCTCAGCCACGGGGCCTGATGGCACCAAAGCTCCCTACTCCAACTATGGGGTTGGCGTGGATATTGCTGCTCCTGGTGGGGCCAAGACGCCCGAGCACCCAGAGTACGGCATCCTGCAACAGACCATCAACCGCCGCAACCCCGACGAGCCGGTCTTCGCCTACTTCCAAGGCACCAGCATGGCTGCCCCCCACGTGGCTGGCGTGGCGGCGCTGATCCAGGCTCAGGGCATCAAGGATCCGGACAAGGTGGAGGCCATCCTCAAGATGTCAGCTGCCCCAGTACCTGGCGACAAACAGAACTTCTATGGCGCCGGTCTGCTGGACGCAGCCAGAGCCTTGGCCCGAGCCAGGGGTCAGCAGGAGGAAAACCCCTTGGTGCTGTGGCTGAAGGACTTCCTGAAGTACCTAAACGACAACGGCTACCTCAACCCTCGCTTCTGGTTTGATGGGGGCGCAATTGCCCTGGTGCCCAAGCTGCTGATGGTGGTAGGTGGCTACATCCTCCTGGTGCTCATTCGCTGGTGGCTGGCTCCCAAGCCCGTACCGGTGACAGTGCCCCTATTGTCCGGGATCCTCCTGGGCAGCGCTGGCCTCTTCCCCCTGCAAGGGTTGGCCATTGTGGGTTTCCCCCGCTGGCCCTTGCAACTGCTGGGCAGCTCCCTGCCAGAGCTAGGCACCGCCTTAGCCCAGACCAATGCCCTAGATCCCTTGTTTGCCAGCGTGTTGATCCCTGGCCTGTTGATGGTGCTCCTCCTGGGCCATCGGCGCTGGCGCTGGGCGGTCATCGGCCTCTGCCTGGGGGTGGCTTCCCATCTGCTCCTGTCGGGATCCCTGTTCTATGAGGGGGTACTATGGCTTGGATCCTCTGCTTGGTTGGGGCGCTCCTTCTTGCTCCTCAATGGCTTGCTCTGCCTGGGCCTGGCCTACTTGGGAGCACAAGCCATCTTGGATTTGCAGCCCAGCAGCACCGTCCTAGCTCTGAGGAAGTGATGCAAGAATTCAGGGGTACCATTGAGTTTCTCGACATTGAGGGGGGGGTGTGGGTGCTGACGCTCCCTTCAGGTCAGCACTACGCCCTCTTCCGCGCCCCCAAAGAGCTCCTGCAGGAGGGATTGCAGGTTACCATTCAGGGGCAGGTGAGGGAAGACTGGGTAACAACAGCGCAGGTGGGTCCAGTCTTGGAGGTAAAAAGCTTCCGGAAGCAGCCCTAGCCAACTGAACCTCTGGGAGGACCCTAGTACTCCCTGCCAGCCATCCCCAGGCCGGCAGTTACTCCGAGCTTGGGATTTGACTGAGAACTGCTTGCAGAGAGCGGACATCGCAGCAGTACACCTGGTGCGGGCGGGCATACCCTTTGAGCTCCACCACCTGCTGGGAGAAGCAAGTGGCTGACTGACCTAGTTGTCGGGTCAAGTAGGCGTAGGTGCTCTGGCTGATGGCCAGGTCAGTGTTGAGGGTGCGGGTGGCGCTTTCGAGGCGAAAGGCCAGGTTGACGGTGTCGCCCAGAGCCGTGTACTCCTGGCGAGTGGTGTTGCCTACCTGGCGCACGATGGCTGGGCCAGTGTTGACGCCTGCTCCCAGGCGCAGGGGAGAGGGCAGGGGAAACTCGCTATTCAGTTGTTCGGTCATCTGGAACAGCTTCACCAGGGCCTGCAGAACTGACTTCACGTCAAGCTCGATCTCCGCCTGGTCGGCTGGCAAGGGATCCGCATGGGGTGTATGGAACCAGACGGCCATGATGGCGTCGCCAATGTACTTATCAACGCTGCCTCCCTGTTGCTGGATGATGTCGCCGCCGCGCCGGAACCAGTCGCCCATCACCTGGGAAAGCAGCCGCTCGTCCAGTTGTTGGGTCAGTTGTCCGTAACCGCGTACGTCAACCACGGCCACTGAGATGAGCCAGCGGGTCTGCAGCACCAGGGTGTCCGAGGGCCTGCCGGCAGAGCCGGGCTCTGGGCTAGTCAGGGATCCGCTGTGAAACTCAAGCTGGGATTGGCCAAGGGTAAGGCGATCCCCGTCTTGCAGCAGCGTGGGAATGCTGATGCGGCGATTGTTAACAAACGAGCCGTTGCGGCTGCCCAGATCGATGAGATAGATGCTGTTGTCATCCAAGTACTGCAGCAGGGCGTGCTGGCGGGAGACACTGGGATCGTTGAGGACAATGGCGTTGCCCTCATCGCGGCCCAGCGTCCAAGCTGTGGCTCCAGCAAGAACGTACTTCCTCTGGCTGCCGTCCGGCTCTCTGAGAATCAGGTAGGGAGCAGCGGCAGGTTCGCCTGGGACGCTCATGGTAGGAGAGGAGATAAGGCAACCCCACTCTAATACGATACCCCTCTCCCCTGCATTTGAACCGCAGCTAGGCTGGGCTTGGCGGGCGTCAGGCCAACTAATATCATGTTGTGTAGATATGTTAAGGCCCTATGACGAATCCTTCCCATCCCATTCCTGCTGAGCAGCAGCCTCTGCGGCAATATGCGGAGCTAAGGGAAGCTTTTCTTTTTCGCTGGCCAACACTGGCCTGGCTCCCCTACTTACGGCGGCTCCTGGGTGTGTGGGGAGCGGTTGCGGTGGGAATTTTGCCACTGGTGTGGGGCAGCTTTGTCGGGGATTGGGGCCACTTCACCTTGGCATGGATCCTGGGAGCCAATGCCTTGCTAGGCCTAGTGCTGCTCCACCTCTACTTGGGCTGGGCCCACGTGCGGCGGCGCTTGGTGCAGCCGCGGATCCCTTACGAAGAAAGCGGCTGGTACGACGGGGCAATGTACGTCAAATCGGAAGAGGAGCTGGCTCAGCATCGGCTCATTGTCCGTTATCAGGTTGAGCCGGTGTTGCAGCGCCTGCGACGCAGCTTGTGGGGGGTGGTTGGGCTGAGTGCCCTGACGGCCTTGCTTTGGCCACTCTGGTAGGGAGAACCAAGGGGATCCCAAGCGGTGCATGTAACTTCTGATCTGGCTCAAGCCTTGCGGCCCACTGCCGTTGCCATTGGTAACTTCGATGGCTTGCACCTGGGCCATCAGAAAGTGCTGCAGCCAATTCGAGACTCCCCAGAGGGGGTGCGCACGGTTCTCACGTTTCATCCCCACCCGCAGGAGGTGTTGACGGGGCAAAAGCAATGGCTGCTGACTCCGCCGGCGGAGAAGCTGGCGCTGTTGGCTGAAATGGGCTTTGAACAGGTGGTGCTGCTCCCCTTTACCCCTGCCCTGGCTTGCCAGCCTCCCCAAGACTTCATCCAGACAGTTCTTGAACAAGGGTTGCGCGTTCGCCACCTCAGCGTTGGCTGGGACTTTTGCTTTGGCCATCGCCGCTCCGGCAACGCCCAAACTCTGAAGGCCTGGGGATCCCAGTGCCGTATTCCAGTAGAGGTCATCCCGGAGGTGCAACTAAACGGGAAGCGAGTCAGCAGCTCCCGCATTCGCGCTGCCCTAGCTACAGGGGAGGTGGCAGCAGCCGCAGAGCTCTTGGGTCGTCCCTATCGGCTCATTGGAGAGGTGGTGCCAGGGGATCGCCGGGGACGGGAGCTGGGCTTTCCCACTGCCAATCTGCGCCTGCCGCCCGAGAAGTTCTTGCCCCGCAACGGAGTGTACAGCGCCTGGGTGGAGGTGCCCGCTGCCGCGGGAGCTCTGCCAGGAGTGATGAACATCGGCTACCGTCCTACGTTTGCTGGGCTGCGGCACACGGTTGAGGTGCATCTGCTGGATTGGAGGGGCGATCTCTACGGGCAGGAGGTGCGGGTGGCGTTGCAGGGGTTTATCCGCCCAGAGCGGCGCTTCCCCAAAGTGGCGGACTTGATCCACCAAATCCAGCAGGATTGCCAGAAGGCTCGGCAACAATTGGGCTTGGCGGAGCCGGTTCCTCTCCCAGCGCAAGAGAGACCTCAGGAGAGCTTAATCAGGGATCCCCACAGCAGGGCTATTGCCTCAGACCACTCCACCGTAGCCCCGTAGGTATCCCCCGTGTGTCCTCCCAGTTGGCGGTAGATCCAATGGCCCACGGCCAAGGCTCCCAGAGCAGCGCCCAGCGTCCAAAGTAGCAGAGGCCCCCAGGCCAGGATCCCGCTTCCCCCCAAACCGGCTGTGGTAACCCCTAGGAGCAGGGTGCCCGGCCACAGGGATCCCGGCAGGGAGGTGGAGTCTTTGAGGAAGCGGGCGGATCCCTGCTCCCGCAAGTAGGGGTAGAGAGCAATGGCCAGCAGTTGGCCCCAGCGACCCCAGGCTGGCACCAAGAGCAGGAGGGGCCAGACTTGTAGGCTACTCAGGGCAGCAAACTTCAACAGCAGCACCAGCCCTAGGGCCAGTACCCCGTAGGCTCCCGTGTGGCTGTCGCTCATCACTTGGAGGCGGTGGGAATTGCTGGCTGACTGCTCTGAGCTGGTGTGGAGATTGGCCGCCAGGCCATCGGCGGTATCGGCCACCCCATCCAGGTGCAGCCCCCCGGTTAACACCACCCACAGCGCTACCAGTAAAGCTGCCCGTACTCCCGCTGGAAAAACCTGAAGCAAGAGGGAGGCCAAAAAGAGGATCCCGCCTAGGCATAGACCCACCGCCGGCAGCCAGGCGGCGATGCCCTCAAACTGCAGATCTGCTGCCCGTCCTAGGGGCAAGGCGGTGTAGAAAGTTAGAGCTGCCCAGAAACGCCGCACTGGTTTTTGATCCTCTTCCCTTCGAGGAGCTGGTATCCAGCCTCCCAGGATCTGGGAAGGTAGCAGCCAGGTCTAACTAGGCCCGGCTAGCGGATGTACTCTTTCAACACGCTGTTGCGATTGGGATGGCGCAGCTTGCGCAGCGCTTTGGCCTCGATCTGCCGGATGCGCTCTCGGGTAACGTTAAAGATTTGGCCAATCTCCTCCAGGGTTTTCATGCGGCCGTCATCCAGCCCATAGCGCAGCCTCAACACATCCCGCTCGCGAGGGGTGAGGGTTGCCAAAACGCTTTCCAGATCTTCCCGCAATAACATCTTGGCCACCCGCTCCTCGGGAGTTTCTCCCTCCGACTCAATAAAGTCTCCCAGCCGCGAGTCCTCCTCTTTGCCAATAGGCGTCTCCAAGGAAATAGGAAGCTGAGCCGACTTGGCAATGAAGCGCAGCTTCTCGATGGTGATTTCCATGCGAGTGGCGATCTCCTCTTCCGTGGGCTTGCGGCCCAACTCCTGGGAAAGCTGCTTGGTGACTTTCTTAATGCGCGAGATGGTTTCGTAGAGGTGAACCGGCAGGCGAATGGTGCGCGATTGATCGGCAATGGCGCGGGTGATGGCTTGGCGGATCCACCAGGTGGCATAGGTGGAAAACTTGTAGCCCTTTTCGTGATCAAACTTCTCGGCTGCCCGAATGAGGCCCAGGGAGCCCTCCTGGATCAGATCCTGAAAGGAGAGACCCCTGTTCATGTATTTCTTGGCAATAGAGACTACCAGCCGCAGGTTGGACTGCACCATCTTTTCTTTAGCCCGCCGCCCCTGGTGTAGGCGCCGCCGGAATTCCGGCAAGGGCATTTTGACTTCCTCTGCCCATAGCTCCTCCGGCACCTCCTCCGGGCTGGACCAGAGGCCCATTCGCTCGAAAACGGCCTCACGGGCGCGCTCTAGCTCCAGCAGATCGGCAATTTTTCGCGCTAGCTCAATTTCTTCGTCAGGCCGCAGGAGGCGAATGCGCCCAATTTCTTGCAAATAGACGCGAATAGAGTCGTCGGTGTAGACCTTTTTCTTGCTAGCCGATTTGCGTTTCGCATGCCCTTTGGCGGCAGTAGCCTCATCCTCCTCCTCGAGGAACTCTTCGTCGCCCTCCTCCTCGTCCAAAGCCTCAGGGTCACTGGCATCCAGTTCAAACTCGAGGGGATCCGCTCCATTGTCTGCATCCAGGAGGATGGAAGAGGAGCTTTCCAGATCCGAGTCGAGAAGAGCCGTCTGACCAGATGTCACCAACTCTTTTGCTTGCACCATGCTGATTTCCTCGTGACGCTAATCACAAAACTGGAGGCAACTAAGAGCTTCTAGACGCCAAGGCAAAAGCAGCAAGTCCCAAGTCCACTGCAACCCAGAACGCTAGCTCTAGGGCGCCAAGAGCTGCAGAACTAGACCCCGCTCGCGCTAGGCAAGCTGGCCCGCTTCTAGACAGCCAAGGGCTGGGGTTACTCTCGAAGCAACGGTGGCTCATGGGGCTCAACGAAACTGGTGCAAAACTTGTTGGACGGGCAAGCCCCCTCGAAATTGAGGAGGCCCACCTTTTGCTCTTCCCTGGCGCAGGGCAAGGCGCCTCCTGGAAGGGCTGGCTACCTCGACCCCTCCCCACGCTTGGAGGAAGGAGCACACCACAGCCGCCGGCAAGGGATCCCTGCAGGCAGCTGTAGCCGTTCACACCAAACGCCTTCCCTAAATTAGCCCGCCCTTGGGGAAACAGCAACGGGGCAGGTGAAGAAAATCTAAACTTTGTCCCGCCGCCTCACAACGCTCCAATCCCGATGTCAGGGATCCCTACGACTTGACGGGGCGCCGGAGGGTCCTCCAGGAGCCGATTTTGGTGGGCCGGAGACGGTGGAGCAACTCCACCAAGGCTTTCTAGGTCATCAAGACCCATACCTTGCAGCAGGAACCTGCCCAGTGGGGGATCTGCCTGCCGGTGGTGGTGTCGCTTCAGGGGGCGCTAGCTAGGCCCTCTTTTTCCGCAGAGCGCAGGATTGGCCAGAACCAGTGGGGCCGCATGAGGATCACCGTGTCGATGACATGAATGATGCCGTTGTCGGCTTCAATATCGGCCTGGATAACGGTAGCATTGTTTACCTCAAACACGTCCCCTTCGATAAACAAATCGATGGGGGATCCCTCCACCGAGCCTACACTTCGATACTTGGCCAAGTCCGCCTTTTTCAGGCGACCGGGCACCACATGGTAACACAAGATGCGAGTCAGTTGAGGGATGTTTTGCACCAGGGTGGTAATGGTGCCGGGAGGCAACTTGGCGAAAGCGGCATCGGTAGGCGCAAAAACAGTAAAGGGGCCAGGGCCTTTCAGAGTATCCACCAAGTTTGCCGCTTTCACGGCTGTAACTAGGGTGGAGAAACCCTCCGTAGAAACTGCAATATCGACAATATCAGGCATGGCCAAAATCCTTATTTTGCTAGAAGTTGGGATGACAGGAAAGTTAAAGTGGTGCGCAGTTTCAGAGCTACCTGGCCTGAATACGACTGAAAATGGGCAGAGTCAATGCCTAGACTTGAAGTCGGCTAGCGATAGTTCTGATCCTGAATGTAGGCCAGGCGAGCTGCTTCTCGAATCCCGTATTCCGGCCGGGTGAAGCGATTGAGTTGCCCCTCAAAGTAACGGCGGTTCATCATCAAATGTCGCGGATTGGGATCGTCCAAAGGATAGAGAAAAGCTGCTCTACCTGCCTGGATCACGGCTGAGGTGACGTTGTACATGGAGCGCTGAAAGCTGATCCCAAGCTGGATCAGCATGTCATCTTCGCCGCGGCAATGCTTGCGGTAATACTCCACTAAATACTGGGGCAAAAAGTGGTACATATCCTGGTGCAAAAGCGTCGGCGGGATCCCGGCACTGGCCACGGGAAACTTGTCGGCGTAGAGAACCCCGTAGTGAAAGTCCAACTGGTTAACGGGCACTTGGTTGGCCTGGGCGTTATAGGACTTGGTGCCGCGGAAGGGAGAAGAGCGATAAAACACCGCCTCTACGTAGGGGAAAGCCGCCTCGTATAGCCAGGTAAATCCCTTGGATTTGGGCACAATATCGTACCATTCTCCGCGGATGCGCACCCGGTGATAAATGGGCCGTCCGGCAATGGCGAAGATCCCCCTGACCAAGAAGTTCATCGCCTCCGGCACGCTGGTAATTTTGCCCTCGTCGTAGAGATCGCTCATCTCAAGAAAGACAGGGGCCATCACCTCCCAAAACAGGCCCAGCACCGAGTACATGGTGGCCTGGCGGCATAGCTCTAAAAACATGTCTGGGAAGAGCTTGTATAGCCCCATCAACAGGGGGTTGCCTTGGCAGTAGGCGCGGATGGCGCGGTCGGCATTTTGCTTGTATTCTTCCGAGTCCATATAGGGATCCAGCAGGCCCCCCATATCTCGGTGCCAGAGCATGGCCCGCATACACTCTTCCGCAAATTCCATGTTGATGCGGTCATGCCAGAGGTGATGCAAGATCCGCGGCAGCTTGCGCTTGAGCTCCCCTTTTTCCATGAACTCCAGGAGCTCTGGGTGGGCCGTGGCAGGACCACGCCAAATGCGCAGATCCGCATCATCTCCAGCGTAGTGGTTGGCCAGCTTCAGATACTCTTCGGGAATGATGTACTTAAAAAAGGGCAAGGGATCCACAAACACCTGCTCGGCAATGTAGAGCAGATCGCGCCAATAAAAGTCCATCGGAATGGCATAGGCTTTGTAGATGCCGATAATTTGCATCAAGTTTTCCGGCGTATCCGGCAGCATCGATCCCCCTGCCTCGAGGCGATGGACTATCTCGGCAAAAGGATGAGTGGAAGGAGGTAGCTTAGGTGCAACTAGGGTTGTTGCCATGGAAAGTCTCCAACTCTTCAATTCCTGGGAGTTTCCCGACTACCTGGTGAGCTCGTTGCTAGGGAGAATGATCCGGGTTACCGGCTGAGGCCAAGATAACCGTTTGGGCCTGAGCCACTTGGGTGGAGAGGGTAAACGCCAAGGGTTGCGGCCATTTCACCAAGTTCATGGGCTGGATCCCAAACCAGACGATCAAGGCAGTTAAAACAAAGCCCGGGATCCGCTCCCAGCCCTGCACCCGTGGGTAGTAGGCGGTGCGGTTGTCCAGTTTGCCAAAGCAGGTGCGGTTGAGCAAAATCACAAAATACACCGCTGTCAAGCCGGTGCCGCAGATGCTGATCAAAGTGGGCAAAGGAAAATCTTGGTAGCTGCCCTGGAAGATCAAGAACTCAGCCACAAAGCCCACCAAGCCTGGGATCCCGGCACTGGCCATGCCGCCTAAAATCAGCAGGGCACTCACCGTGGGCAGGCCACGCAGGGGATTGAGCAGGCCGTTGAGCACGTTGAGATCCCGCGTTCCTACCTTGCGCTCCACCAGGCCCACCAGATCAAACAGCAGCGCCAAAATCAGGCCGTGGGAAACCATCTGCACCATTGCTCCCGTCAAGCTAATCGGCGTGGCCGCCGCCATGCCCAGCAGGATGTAGCCCATGTGGCCGATGGAACTGTAGGCCACCATGCGCTTGATGTCTTTTTGGGCAATAGCCGCCAAAGCTCCCGAGAGCACGGCAATGGCCCCCCACCAGGCCAGAAGCCCGGCCAGGTCAGCCCAAGCTTGGGGAAACAACTGCAGCCCAAAGCGAAATAGACCATAGGTGCCCAACTTGGAGAGCACCCCTCCCAGCAGTATCGCCACCGGCGGAGAAGACTCTCCGTAGGCATCAGGCAGCCAGGTGTGGAGGGGCACCAGCGGCATCTTGATGCCAAAGGCCACCATCAACGCCAAGAGCGCCAGAGTTTGGGCAGCAGGGCTCAGAGAGCTGATGCGAATCTCAGCCAGCTCAAAGGTGTGGGGATCCCCAAGCCAGTAGATAGCCAAAAAGGCCCCCAGCAGGAAGATGGCGGAGACAGCGGTGTAAATCAAAAACTTGATGGCGGCGTAATCCCGCTTGGGGCTGCCCCAGATGGAAATAAGTAGGTAGATCGGGATCAGCACCAGCTCGTAGAAGAGGAAAAACAAGAGCAGGTTCTGAGCAGCAAAAGCCCCGTTGACCGAGCCGCTCATCAGCAGAATGCAGCCGTAAAAGAGATTGGGACGCTGCACCTCTGGCTCAGCCGTCAGGATGGCGATGAGGGTAAGCAGCCCGTTCAGGGCCACCATCAACAGAGACAGCCCGTCCAAGCCCAGGGAGTAGCTCAAGCCAATCTCTGGGATCCAATCCCACCGCTGCTCCCACTGAAAGCCAGTTGCCTGCACGTCAAAGCGGGTAAATAGAAACAGCGAGATGGCCAACGGGATCCCGGCCAGGACCACCGCCAGCTTTCGCCCTCCCAAGCCCAGGAACAGGAGCAGGGATCCCAAAATCGGCAACCCAATCAAGGCACTCAGCATGGTCTTTACCCCCTCGACCTACCCAAGCCTAGAGAACCACCAACCCAGCAGAGCCACCCCCGCCACAATCGTCAGCACATAGGCCTGCAACTGGCCGGAGGTGGTGTACTTCAGGACTTGGCCGCCTGCCAGCACCGCCAAACTGGTCAAATTCACTAGGCCGTCCACCACGTAGCGGTCAAAGAGCGCCGTGACCTCGGAGATGATGCGCACCACAAACACCACACTGGCTCGGTAGAGCTTGGGAGTGTAGAAGTCGTTGGCCAATAGGTCCTGCCAGTCGGCCAAGAAAGCCCAGTCCACCGGCCGCCGCTCCCGCGGCAGGTAGAGCACTGCCCCCAAACCCATGCCTACCAGGCTGGATGCGGCCATCAGGGCAACAGGGATCCCTTCCAGCGTGGGCGTCAAACCCAGCGCCGCCAGGATCATGGTTATGTGCAGAACCACCCCCATCATGACCGTGCTGGGCAGCATCATCGGCCAATGCACTTCTGGCGAGCGCTCGCTCATCTGCTGTGGCTTACCCCCCCAAACAAGGCCGAATACCCGGGTTAGGCCCAGTGCCGTCACCGCGTTGGTAACCAGCACAACTGTTGCCGCCAGCCCCTGCCCTGACTGCACCAACTGCTGCCACAGATCCGTCAGCACCCAAAAGGAACCGAAAGGCGGCAAAGCGATGATTCCGGCCATTCCGGTCAAGAAGCACAGCCCTGAGATAGGACGCCGCGACCACAAGCCCCCTAGAGAACGCAGATCCTGGGTAATGCTGTTCCAGATCACCATGCCCAGCGCCATCACCAGCAAAGCCATCGCCGGCGCATAGGTAAGCAGCAACTGATACGCTTGCTGGACATGGCCGGTGCCCACTGCTACAAAGATCAAGCCCATGTAGGCGCTCACCAGGTAGGACAAGGCCCGCTTGGCGTCAATTTGAGCCAGGGCCACAAAGGCTCCCCCCACTGCCGTCAGCCCCCCAATTACCAGCATCACCCGCAACACCGTTGGGGAAAGAGCATAGAGCGGCTGCAGGCGGATCAACACCCAGGCCCCTGTGCCCACCACCGCGGCGTTGCGCAAGATTGTGGCAGGGATCGGCCCCTCCATCGCCTCATCCAGCCACAGGTGCAGGGGGAACTGAGCACACTTGCCCACAGGTCCAGCCAGCAAGCCCAGCCCTGCCAGCGCAAGCAAAGTTGGATCCACAGAGATGGCTCCTGCCTGCACCGCCTTTGCCCAGGCCGCCAAGTCCTCAAACTCCCAAGATCCCGTCAGGGGATAAATGGCAATAACCCCCATCAAGAGCAAGAGGTCGCCGATGCGCTTGGTTAAGAAAGCATCTCGCGCCCCGGTGACCACCAGCGGCTGGTTATACCAAAAGCCCACCAATAGGTAGGTGCCCAGGGTCAAAATCTCCAAGATGACGTAGCTAAAAAACAGAGAGCCACACATGGCCAGGGCGCACATTCCCCCCTCAAACAGGCCCAGCAGGGAGAAGAAGCGCGCCCAGCCCCAGTCCATCTCCATGTAGCCAAAGCCGTAGATCTGGGCCACCAGGTTCAGCCCCGTCACCACAGCGCAGGCCCCCAGCGTTACCGAAGAGACCTCTAGCGGCAGCTCCACCACCAGATCCCCCACCTGCAGCCAGGGCAGCCGAATCACCTGCGCCGGCTGATCCCAAATCGCCACCAGCGCCCCCACACTGTGCAGAAACGCTACCAAAGTCAGCAGCGCATTTAGGTAGCCCGCCGGTCGAGGGCCAGTGCGGCGGGTGATTCCTGGGGACCAGATCAGCGCTCCCCCCCACCCCACCAGCGCATAGAGGGGAATGAACCATGCGGTTGTAACCAGCCCGTTCAAGCTCATAATCCTCCTTCCGACCCGGGATCTCGCCTGACCCCATCGCTGGCTGAGATTCTGTAAAAAATCTTAAGAGGCATCCTAGTGGCAAACTAGGATAGACAAAAGTCAAGTTTTCCGATGAAGACCGTAGACTTAAGTCTATCCGCCAAAAAAACGCTGGGAAGTCAGGAAGACCCACCTAAGGGATCCCGCCTGCAGGCCACTTCAGCCGCAGCTGCATGCTGTTGCAAAAAGTAAAGAGCCCCCTGTAGAAGTCCCTGCCGAGTTTTGGGGGCTACTGCCAGTTAGGTTTCCGCCAGCTCTACTAGGGCCTTTGCCTGCCCTGAGCAACCAGAGCTTGCTCGACTAGCTCTCCGACTTGCTAGAAGTCTGCACGTATAGGATTACTAGAAAGATGGAAGGTACCAAGATAAGCAAAAGAGTGGCCAAGATGCCCAGGTAGTTTGTCTCCATCGCTCCGCACGCGGCAAATCCAACTGGCAGCTAGCATACCATTCTCAGGTGCGCCTTGCCCAAACGACCCAGCCAGCCCTAGGGCTTGGTTCTCACCGCAACATCCCCCAGCACCTTAGTCTGGCAGGCGAGGCGATAGGTCTCAGGCTTGCGCCTGAGTTTGCGGTTTTCTGCCTCTGTGCGTGGCGAGAGGTTTTCAGCCCCCTCGACAATCTCCACCACACAGGTGCCACACTGGCCGTTGCCGCCGCAGTTTAGCAGCTTGGCCACCATCTTATAGAGGTCAACCTGGTTCTCCAGCGCCTTCAGGCGCAGGTTCGACCCCTCTGCGACGACGACCTCCCGGTTCTCGTTCACAAACCGAATCGTTGCCATAGCTCTGCCAAAAAACCTTGCTCGAACTGAGCCAAGAAAGAGCGATGTTGCTAAGTATTGTTACATTTTAAGTCATGTTTTTAATCTTTGGCCAGAGATCGGGGAAGATGGTGCCAAATATGAGGGGCATCCCGCCTGCAGCCACTCAGGTCGGTTGCGCTTCGTTATACTGTCTGATCTCTGGGAGGGAAATTCTGCCGGCAATACTTTCAGTGGGTGTGCCCTTAGGTTAGGTAGGCATGGCACCCCTTAAGCTAGAAGGGACTGCTCAGGTCAGAACCTAGGGGGGTGTCGGCTTCGCTTTTTGACTGGATATTGCCCAAGTGTTGAAAACGTGGAGGATCGAGCTTTATGGGACTACCGTGGTATCGGGTCCACACTGTTGTACTCAACGATCCGGGCCGCCTCATTGCGGTACACCTGATGCACACTGCCCTGGTGGCGGGTTGGGCCGGATCGATGGCCCTGTACGAAGCAGCCATCTTCGACCCATCGGATCCGGTCTTGAATCCAATGTGGCGCCAGGGCATGTTTGTCATGCCGTTTATGGTGCGCCTGGGAGTGGTCAACTCATGGGGTGGATGGAACATCTATGGCGAGAGCGTTGCCAACCCAGGCTTCTGGACGTTTGAGGGGGTAGCCGCTGCCCACATCGTTCTATCAGGGTTGCTCTTTTTGGCTGCCTGCTGGCACTGGGTGTACTGGGATCTGGAGCTGTTCCGGGATCCCCGTACCGGTGAGCCAGCCTTGGACTTGCCGAAAATCTTTGGGATCCACCTGCTCCTGGCGGGGATTCTCTGCTTTGGCTTTGGCGCGTTTCACCTGACGGGCGTCTTTGGCCCAGGGATGTGGGTGAGCGATCCCTATGCCACAACAGGGCATGTGCAGCCGGTGGCGCCGGAGTGGGGGCCAGCCGGGTTTAACCCCTACAATGCTGGCGGGGTGGTGGCCCACCACATTGCCGCGGGCATCGTCGGCATCATTGCCGGCTTGTTCCACATTACGGTTCGTCCACCCCAACGCCTCTACAAGGCTCTGCGCATGGGGAACATAGAGAGCGTGCTCTCCAGCTCGCTGGCAGCAGTGTTCTTTGCTGGCTTTGTGGTAGCCGGGACAATGTGGTATGGCAGCGCCACCACACCTGTCGAGCTGTTTGGCCCCACCCGCTACCAATGGGATTCCGGTTACTTCAACCAGGAAATTAACCGGCGCGTCAATGCTGCCGTGGAAGCTGGGATGACCCTCAGCGAGGCTTACAACTCTCTGCCTAAGTCCTTGCTCTTCTACGATTACGTGGGCAACAACCCAGCCAAGGGTGGCCTGTTCCGGGCTGGCCCCATGAACAAAGGGGATGGCATTGCCATCGCGTGGCTGGGCCACCCAGTGTTCCGGGATCGTGAGGGGCGGGAGCTGACGGTGCAGCGCATGCCTACCTTCTTTGAGACGTTTCCCGTCATCCTGCGAGATGCCGATGGCGTAGTGCGAGCTGACATTCCCTTCCGCCAGGCCGAGTCGCGCTACAGCTTTGAGCAAGTGGGCGTGACGGTGGAGTTTTACGGCGGCAAGTTGGACGGGCAGGTGTTTACGGACCCGCCAACGGTTAAGAAGTATGCCCGCATGGCCCAGTTGGGTCGGCTCTTCGAGTTTGACCGTGAAACGCCCAAGGCCGATGGCACCTTCCACACCAGCCCCCGCGGGTGGTTTACCTTTGCCCACGCTGTCTTTGCCCTGCTATTTTTCTTCGGCCACATTTGGCACGGCGCCCGTACCCTCTTCCGCGACGTGTTCGCTGGCATTGACCCGAACATGAGTGAGGAGATGGTGGAATTCGGCGTCTTCCAAAAAGTGGGGGATCCCACCACCCGCAAGGTGCAAGAAGCCTAGAGCTTTCTTGGTTCCTAGCCGTCAGCACTCGGCTCTCTTTGGGAACAGGGTGCTGGCGGCTCTAGAGAGTCCATGGGAGGTTGCTATGGAAACCATCCTCTACACCTTTATCCTGTTTTTGACGTTAGGCCTTCTGTTTTTTGCTGTTGCTTTTCGCGAAACTCCCAAGATCCCTAAGAAGTAAGCCCCACCAGTTGGGTCCGCCACGCTAGTAGGGTCTGAGGCTAGGAGGCCGCGCAAACAATTGCCTGGATCCCTGGGCAAGGGCAGTTGCCCCGAGACTAGCCTGGGGATCGCTACAATTGCTTGGGGTTGGTGCTAGCTGGGCTCTAGAGCCCAGGGGAACGATGGCAAAGGTGCTACTGGTAGAGGATGATCCGGCCAATGCCCGCGTCTTCGAGAAGGTGCTGCAGCGACGGGGTGGGTTTGAGGTTCTTCACAGCCAGGATGTGGAGCAGATTCTGCAGCTGGCCCAAGCCCGTGAAGTAGACGTCATTTTGCTAGATGTCTCCCTCTCCCAGAGCACCTTTCGCGGCGAGGCAGTGGACGGGATCCGCATTGCCCAGCTGCTTAAGGGGGATCCCCGCACCAGCTCCATTCCTATCCTCTTGGTAACGGCCCACGCCATGCGGGGCGACCGGGAGACTTTTTTGGCCCAGAGTGGGGCCGATGGTTACATTGCCAAGCCAGTCGTGGATCACGAGGAGATGGTGAACCAAGTGCGCCAGGTATTGGCGCAGGCTCAGCAGGGCTAACTGGACAGGCTTTGCACAATCGACTGCCAAAAAGGGATCCCATCCTGGCCTGGCAAATCGGGGTCGGCAGCGCGTTCTGGGTGAGGCATCAAGCCGAGGATGCGACCGCTGGGATCGCAAATGCCGGCGATGTTATCCACCGAGCCGTTGGGGGCAACGGGATCGTAGCGGAAGACAATCTGACCCCCATCTTGCAGCTGCTTCAGGGTGTCGGCCTCGCAGACGTAGCGCCCTTCTCCATGGGCAATCGGCAGGGTTACAAGGGCTGACGGGGGGTAGGCGCTTGTCCAGGGCAGATCTGGCCGCTCCACGCGGATCCTCACTCGGTCGCAGATAAAGTGCAGATTAGCGTTGCGCAGCAGCGCCCCCGGCAGCAAGCCCGCCTCTGTCAGGATCTGGAAGCCATTGCAAATGCCCAAGACATAGCCCCCCCGGGCTACGTGCTCGGCTAGAGACCCCATTACCGGCGCAAAACGGGCCAGCGCGCCCGCCCGCAGGTAATCTCCATAGCTGAATCCCCCCGGCAGCACCACCACATCCAGCCCTGACAAATCGGTTTCCCGGTGCCAGATGAGTCGCGTCGGACAGCCTAAGAGGCCGCGGGTTACCCAGGCTACGTCGCGGTCACAATTGGAGCCAGGAAAAACAACAATGCCAAACCTTACCTTGGCCATGGGGATCCCTTGGGGCGAAGGCAAAAGCGGTGAGGGCTGGAGCGAGAGAGCTTCTTGGTGAGAGATCAGCCCTCTAGAGGCTCCACTTGGATTTGATAGGTCTCGATTACTGGATTGGCCAGCAGTTGCTCGCACAGCTTGCTCACCTGCTCTCGGGCAGTTTTGGCGTCAGGGGCCTCTAGCCGCAGCTGGATGTGTTTGCCAATGCGCACTCCCTGCACCTGGGTATGCCCTAGCTGATGCAAGCTAGCCTGGAGAGCAGCCCCGGCAGGATCCAGTACCGAGGGGCGCAGGTGGATCCGAATCTGGGCCTGGAACTGCATAGAATGAAGCTGGGCTTCTACAAGTGTATAGCCGGTTGTCGCTCGCTTGAGGCCAGCCTATGGATGCAGGGCGTGTCGTGGCCATTGCCCAGAATGTTTTTCGGGAAACCATTCGGGATCGCGTTCTTTATCTGGTGATGGTGTTTGCGGTGGCCATGCTGGGGGCCATCGTTTTGATTCCCCAGGTAGCCAACCAGGCCCACAACAAGATCATTGCCGATTTGGGTCTGGCCGCCATCCACTTCCTGTTGCTGGTGGTGGCCATTTTCGTCGGCACGGGGCTGGTCAATAAAGAGATCGAGAGGCGCACGGTCTACGTGCTGATTGCCAAACCCATGAGCCGGGCGGAGTTTATTGTCGGCAAGCATCTGGGCCTGTCGGCTTTGCTGTCGGTGCTGCTAGCAATGATGACGGCCGTCTTTTTGCTCAGCCTGCGGGTGGTGCAGGCCCCCATTTCCCCCTGGGCCGTTCTCTGGGCAACAGTTTTTACCTTTTTGGAACTGGTGCTGATTGTGGCAGCAGCGCTGCTGTTTGGGGTTTTTACCTCCCCGATTTTGGCTACCCTCTACACCATTGCCCTGTTCATTATGGGCCACACGAGCCGTGCCCTGCTGCAGTTAAGCAAGCTAGTGGAAGACACAGGCTTCGGCAAGGTGTTCGAGGTAATCTACTTAGTCCTGCCAGATCTGGAGCGCTTTAACCTAAGAGATGCTGCCGTTTACGGACAAATTCCCCCGCCCACCCAGCTTCTTGGCGATGCGCTTTACGGCCTGATCTACACCGTTTTGCTGCTCATTTTGACGGCGCTGGTGTTTGCCCGGCGTGAGTTCTAATAAGCTCTCGGTGGATCCTTCTCTCATGCGATTTTTCCACTTCCACACCCCTGAGCAAGTCCCCTCGTCAGGGATCCCAGTCTGCGCGGTGGCCATTGATGTGCTGCGGGCCACCACCACCATTGCCACAGCCCTGGCCGCAGGGGCAGAGGCCGTGCAGGTGTTTGCCGATTTACAACCCTTGCAAACGACCAGCCAAAGCTGGCCGGCCTCCAAACGGCTCTTAGCTGGGGAGCGAGGCGGCAAAACAGTGGCGGGCTTTGACCTAGGCAACTCCCCCCGCGAGTATACGCCGGAGCGTGTGCGGGACAAGCGCATCTTCATGAGCACCACCAACGGCACCCGCACCCTTCAGCGCTTAGAAGGGATCCCGGTGTTGATCACAGCAGCCCTGGTGAACTTGGGAGCAGTGGTGGAGTTTCTCAGGCAAGGAGCTTTTGCCGAGGTGTGGCTGGTGGGAGCTGGCTGGGAGGGGGCTTTTGCTTTGGAAGACACCGCCTGTGCCGGAGCCATTTTGCATCGCCTGGGCTGTTCGGAGGAGCAGTTGGGCAACGACGAGGCAGTGGCCGCCCTGGCCCTCTACCAAACTTGGCAAGACAATCTCCTGGGCCTGTTGCGGCGCTCCAGCCATGGGCAGCGGCTACTGGCCATTAGCCCTGAAAGCGACAGGGACCTGGCCTATTGTGCGGAGTTGGATCGGCTCTCAGTGGTGCCCCGGCAGATTCAGCCCGGCGTTTTGGCCCTCGCCGGCTAGCTGGCCTGGGGTGTCTCGGCGGCAACAGCCAAAGCCTTCTGGTGCAGCCACTCCTGCCATTCTCCCGGGATCAACTTGCTGTGAAACGCATCTCCGGAGACAAACACCTCCTGCTGGTTTTGGGCCAAAACAAAAATGGAGCGGCGGTCGAAATGGGAGGTGAGCTTGTAGAGGGTGTAGGGGCCTTCGGAGTAGAGGGTCAACGTTTCCTGATCCAGGCCGTGACAGCTGCTTTGGCCGCGGGCTCGCAGGATCATGTTGATTAATTGTTCGTAGTACATACAACCCTTCCCGACGAGGTAGGGAACATCCCTGGGCAAGACCTCAACAGCCAAGGCGGCTGCCGAGGCTTGGGCGGCTCGCGTGAGCCCAGTATAACTCCCGGCTCAGGCAACACTGAGCCCAACAGAGCAGGTGAGTTCAACCAAGGCAGCGGCAAATGCGATAAATAGTAAGGCAAACCGTCAGTTTTGCAATTCTGCACAGGCAGCCCCCATGGCCACTACGGCGCCTCACTCTCTTCCTCCCACCAATCCTGTCCGCGTCGCCATCGTCGGGGCCTCCGGCTATGGAGGGGTGCAGTTGGTGCGGCTGCTCAGCGAGCATCCCGGCGTGCAGATCACCTACCTGGCCGGTCAAGACAGCGCCGGCAAACGCTACGGGGATCTCTACCCTCACCTGGCCCAAGCGGTGGATTTGACCATCCAGCCGGTAGATGTGGAGGCCATTGCCGCCAGCAGCGACGTTGTCTTCCTCTCTCTGCCCAATGGCCTGGCAGCAGACTTGGCGCCGCCTTTGCTAGCCAGAGGGTGCAAAGTTCTAGATCTCTCGGCAGACTATCGCTTTCGCAACCTGGCCACCTACCAATCCTGGTATCGCCTGGGGCAGACGGATCCCAACTGGCCCAGCCCTGCCTATCGCCAGGCCAACGAGCAAGCGGTCTACGGGCTGCCAGAACTCTACCGGGAGGCCATTGCCCAAGCCCAACTGGTAGCCTGCCCCGGCTGCTACCCCACCGCCTCCCTGTTGGCGGTTGCCCCCCTGCTGCGGCAGGGGTTGGTGGAGCTGGACAGCCTTATTTTCGATGCCAAGTCCGGCGTCTCTGGCGCGGGCCGCACCCCCAAGCTGGGATCCCTATTTGCCGAGGTAGATGGCTCTCTGGGGGCCTATGGCGTGGCCCAACACCGGCACACGCCCGAGATCGAGCAGGCCTGCAGTGACCTCACCCACACTCCCATCACTGTACAATTTACGCCCCACCTCGTGCCGATGGTGCGGGGTATCCACGTCACCTTGTACGCCAACCTGCGGGATCCCGGCCTCGTGGGCGAAGATCTCATCACCATTTACAACGCCTTCTATCGCCAATCCCCCTGGGTCAAGGTGCTGCCCCGCGGCGTTTACCCGCAAACCAAGTGGGTTGCCGGCACCAACACCTGCATGATCGGGGTGGAAGTGGATACCCGCACCAACCGAGTCATTGTCCTGTCGGTAATCGACAACCTCATGAAGGGACAGGCCGGGCAGGCGGTGCAATGCCTCAACCTAATGATGGGGTGGCCGGAAACCTTGGGCTTACCGCAGCTTGCCTTTTACCCCTAGCTATAATGCCGGTAATTCCCCTGCGGCCCAGTTTGCCCATGCCTAACCTCTTCTCCCCCAATCTTGATCCCAACAGGCCCGCCACGCCGGCGAACTCTCCACCTTCATCCGGTAGGGCTGGGGACCTGAACTGGGAGGGGCTGTGGCGGCAACTGGAAGCGGGCTGGCAGGAGCTGCCCCGGCGCTCTGAAGAAACCCTGCAGCAAACCCTAGCTCGTTTGCAACTGGAGTGGGGCGGCCTGTGCCGTGAGGCGAGGGATCGGCTGCAGGCAACTTTAGACAAAGCTAGAGCCACCAGCTCTCCAGAGCCGCTCCAGCAAGACCTGCAAGCGCTTTTGCCTCTGCTCAGCCCCCGCCAATGGGAGGTGGTCATTGGCTCTCTGGAACGGGCCGCCGACCGCGCCTGGGTGGCCAGCCTGCTGTATCACAGCCTGCAGGACCAGGCCTATTCTGGGGCAGAAACCAACGGCATCCCTTCTTGGGCAGGGGCCTTAACCGCTGAGCAACGCTCCACCTTGGAGGCGATGAGCCTGCGGGCCTATGGCAATAGCCGCCTACCTTTGGTGATGGACAGAGGTGGCGAGATCCAGGTGAAAGCCTCAGCCGCCCTCTTGGCCGCCCTCATTGCCGTCGAGATCGGCAGCGTGGGATCGGCAGGGGCCCTCTCTCTGCTGGGCACGCCGGAGCTGCGCAAGCTCTTGAATGCCGAGGGCAAGCTGCGGCGCAGCGTCTTAAAGCAGGGGCGAACTGCCCTCACCGAAGAGGAGTGGCAAACCCTTCGCCAGTGGCTCGATCCCAAAGGATCCCCCCCCGACTGGTACCTCTCCCTCACCCAACTGGGGATCCAAACCACGCAGGTGGGGGACTATCTGGCGCGACGGCTGCGGGAGTTTTTCCAAAGCGAATGGATCAAGCTGGTGATCCCTCCCCTGTATCACCTGGTTATCGACGCTGTGCGGCTGTTGACGGGGGAAGTGTTTCTCAGTGTGGGCACAACCCTAGAAGCGGCTTTAGAGTCGGCAGAAGCTGAACGACGCCTGGAGCTGCTGCTGCAAGCTTTGCCCCAGGCCCGGCACATTCCCAGTCCCGAGCGCATCCAAGCCGCCCTTCCCGCCGTTGTGGAGGCTGCTGAGACAATCCTTAGGCCGCTCCTGGGCCGTCAGTTGATGACGGTGGCCGACATCTTCGACCCGCCCCTTCGCAACGAAAGCCTCAACGAGTTGGGGCGGCAGCTCAACCTCTGGAATCCCCTGCAGTTTTTGCTCACCTGGGGTACGTCTGGCTGGCTAGAGGCTCTGCTGGATCAGATCAAGGAATTGCAGCAGACCTACCCGGAAATGCCCCTGTGGGAGAGCTATCGGCAAGGGGTTGAGACAGCAGTGCAAGCCCCTCGGGTGATGGAGCAGGCAGAGGCCCTGCGCCTTACCGCCAAGAGCTTGGATCCCGAGATAGAACCCTCGGACGACTGAGCCATTCAAGGGTACCCCCCCTCCTGGGCAGGGCCTTCTTGAATGGTGGCGGATATCAAGAGATGCTCTTGTGCTACAATGTTTGAGGCATGTTTAGGGATGTCCATCAGTAGATGACAGCCAGATAGTCTAGTCTACCCCTCTTGCGCCTGTAGCTCAGTGGACTAGAGCACGTGGCTACGGACCACGCGGTCGGGAGTTCAAATCTCTCCAGGCGCGTTCCAGTCCCAGATGATTTTTCGTCTGGGGTGTCTGCTGTCCTTTAGCTGGCCTGAATCCTGTGTTAGGATCAGGCCTATCAGGTCCGCCTTGATGCAGGCGTAGGGAGCTCGAGGATCATGTTTGAACGCTTTACAGAAAAGGCCATCAAGGTGATCATGCTGGCCCAGGAGGAGGCCAGGCGGTTAGGTCACAATTTCGTTGGCACTGAGCAAATTTTGCTGGGGCTCATTGGCGAGGGCACGGGGATCGCCGCCAAAGTCCTCAAATCTATGGGGGTCAACTTAAAAGACGCCAGAATTGAGGTTGAGAAAATTATCGGTCGGGGATCCGGCTTTGTGGCGGTTGAGATCCCCTTTACTCCTCGCGCCAAGCGAGTGCTGGAGCTCTCCCTAGAAGAGGCCCGCCAGCTCGGCCACAACTACATTGGCACGGAGCACCTGCTCCTGGGCCTGATCCGAGAAGGGGAAGGGGTGGCAGCCCGCGTTTTGGAAAACCTGGGGGTGGATCTCTCCAAGGTGCGCACCCAGGTGATCCGCATGCTGGGCGAAACCGCCGAAGTAACGGCAGGCGGTGGCTCCTCCAGCCGTACCAAGACGCCCACGCTGGATGAGTTTGGCACCAACCTGACCCAACTGGCCCAGGAGGGCAAGCTGGATCCGGTGGTAGGCCGGACGCGGGAGATCGAGCGGGTGATCCAGATCTTGGGCCGCCGCACCAAGAACAACCCTGTCCTCATCGGCGAGCCGGGGGTTGGCAAAACCGCCATCGCCGAAGGTTTGGCCCAGCGCATTGTGCAAGGCGATGTGCCCGACATCTTGGCCGACAAGCGAGTGATCAGCTTGGACATCGGCCTGTTGGTGGCTGGCACCAAGTACCGCGGCGAGTTTGAAGAGCGCCTCAAGAAAATCATGGATGAGATCCGCAACGCCGGCAACATCATCCTGGTCATCGACGAGGTGCATACCCTGATCGGGGCCGGGGCGGCGGAGGGTGCTATCGATGCCGCCAACATCCTCAAGCCTGCCTTGGCCCGTGGCGAGTTGCAGTGCATCGGCGCCACCACCCTGGATGAGTACCGCAAGCACATCGAGCGGGATCCGGCGCTGGAGCGTCGCTTCCAGCCCATCATGGTGGGCGAGCCGAGCGTGGCTGAGACCATTGAGATTCTCTATGGCCTGCGGGAGCGCTATGAGCAGCACCACAAGCTGAGGATCTCCGATGCGGCTCTGGAGGCGGCAGCCAAGCTGGCCGACCAGTACATCTCCGACCGCTTCTTGCCCGACAAGGCCATTGACCTCATCGACGAAGCGGCTTCGCGAGTGCGCTTGATCAACTCCCAACTGCCGCCAGCGGCGCGGGAGCTGGATCAGGAGCTGCGACGGGTTCTCAGGGAGAAGGATGCCGCAGTGCGAGCCCAGGACTTCGACAAGGCCGGTGAGCTGCGGGATCGGGAAATGGAGATTAGGCAGCAGATCCGCGCCATTGCCGCTGCCAAAAAAGCCGAGGACAGCAGCCGCACGGAGCTGCCAGAGGTAACGGAGGAAGATGTGGCCCAGGTGGTGAGCGCCTGGACAGGGGTGCCGGTGGCCAAGCTCACCGAAAGTGAGTCGGAGAAGCTGCTCCACATGGAGGAGACCCTGCACCAGCGCATTGTCGGCCAAGATGAGGCTGTGCGGGCTATCTCTCGCGCCATTCGTCGCGCGCGCGTGGGATTGAAAAATCCCAATCGCCCCATCGCCAGCTTCATCTTCTGCGGCCCAACTGGGGTGGGCAAAACGGAGCTGACCAAGGCCTTAGCCGCCTACTTCTTCGGCTCCGAGTCAGCCATGATCCGCCTTGACATGTCGGAGTACATGGAGCGGCACACGGTCAGCAAGCTTATTGGATCCCCGCCCGGCTACGTCGGCTACAACGAGGGGGGTCAGCTGACCGAAGCGGTGCGGCGCCGCCCCTACACGGTGGTGCTTTTTGACGAGGTTGAGAAAGCCCACCCGGATGTGTTTAACCTGCTGCTGCAGATTCTCGAAGATGGCCGCCTGACCGATGCCAAAGGTCGCACGGTGGACTTCAAGAACACGTTGATCGTGATGACCTCTAACATTGGCTCCAAGGTCATCGAGAAGGGCGGCGGCAGCCTTGGCTTTGAGTTCAACACCAATGAGGAAGAGGCCAACTACAACCGCATCCGCAACCTGGTGCACGAAGAGCTGAAGCAGTATTTCCGGCCCGAGTTCCTCAACCGGGTGGACGAGATCATCGTCTTCCGGCAACTGACCAAGGACGAGGTGAAGCAGATCGCCGACATCCTGCTCAAGGAAGTCTTCGACCGCATGAAGGAGAAGAAAATTCACCTCACGGTCAGCGATCGCTTCAAAGACCTGCTGGTGGAGGAGGGCTACAACCCCAGCTACGGGGCACGTCCCCTGCGCCGGGCCATCCAGCGCCTGTTGGAAGACCTGCTGGCAGAGGAGATCTTGACTGGCCGCGTCAAAGAGGGATCTGAGGTGCTCATCGACGTGGACGAGGAGCGCAAGCCCAAAGTCCTAGTCACGCAGTCAGATCGGGTGCTCTTGCCGCAGGGAGCTGAGTAAGGTCGCCAGGACGCTCTTCTGTTGCTGGTTACTGGACAAGGGATCCGCTGCTATTTCCGGATCCCTTGTTCTTAGCTAAGTCAAGGGATTGGCTGTAGGAGAACTCTGGCATGGTGCAATCTACCTACTATTACTACGGTGGCGCTCCGGTTCGGACGCCTCCCCCGGATTTAGCTTCCCTGCTGCTCCAGGAGCGCATTGTTTACCTGGGTTTACCTCTGGCGGAAGAGTCAAATGCCAACGTCACCAAGCTGATCATCGAGCAACTGCTGTATTTGCAGTACGAGGATCGGGAAAAGCCGATCAAGATGTACATCAACTCAACGGGCACCTATAACTACGACACGGCAGCCTTTGCCATTCTGGACACCATGAACTACATCAAGCCGCCAGTGCACACTATCTGCATTGGTACTGCCGTTGGCATGGCGGCCATGCTGTTGGCAGCGGGTGCTAAGGGGTTTCGGGCTAGCTTGCCCAATGCCACGATTGTGCTGCATCAGCCCTATGGGGGTGCCCGAGGACAGGCCAGCGACATTGAAATTCGCACCCGCGAGATCCTGACCTTGCGCAACATGATGCTGGAGGAACTCTCCCGCAGCACGGGCCAGCCCGTGGAGCGCATTAAAAAGGACACGGAGCGACTGTTTTTCATGACCCCGGAAGAGGCTAAGGCCTATGGCCTTATTGACCAGGTGCTGACCAGCTCCAAAGGCTTGCCAAAGTTGGCAGCAGCCAAAACCTAAGGGTCGACCTTGAAATACCCGCACTGGGCTGTGGCGGGTTTTGCCTTGGCTAAGCCTGAGTGCGGGAGCAATTTGGCAAGCGCCCTATTCTGGTTCAAACTTTGCCAGGAGACCTCTATGCCAATTGGAGTGCCTCGCGTCCCCTACCGTTTGCCCGGCGATCCTTACACCCAATGGATTAGCCTCGATGACCGCCTCTACCAAGAGCGGATTTTGTTTATTGGCGAGCCGATTGACGACAACTTGGCCAATACCATTGTGGGGGTAATGCTCTACCTCAATTCCCAGGACCCCCAAAAAGATATCGTGATGTACATCAATTCCCCCGGCGGCTCTGTGACGGCAGGGATGGCCATTTATGACACCATGAACCACGTCAAGCCGGACATCGTTACGGTTTGCGTGGGCCAAGCCGCCTCAATGGCAGCCTTTTTGCTGGCTGCCGGCACCAAGGGAAAACGCTTTGCCCTGCCCCACGCTCGCATCATGCTGCACCAACCTTCGCTGGGAATGATCCAAGGCCAAGCCAGCGACATTGAAATTCGAGCCCGCGAAACGCTGCGGGTCAAACGGCGCATGAACGAGCTGCTGTCGCAAATGACCGGCCAGCCGCTGGAGAAAATTGAGCGGGACGTGGAGCGAGACTTTTACCTCTCGGCTACAGAAGCCCAGGCCTATGGAATTGTCGACCGGGTAATCCAGGAGCGCTCGGAAGCTATGGCCAGCTAAACGCGAGGGGAAGCGGTCGGATGCTCTGGAGGCTGGGACTGGGCGGTTGCAGCGGCTTGTTGCTGCTTTGGGGTAGCCAAGCCTGGTCATTGCCGCCAGCTTCCGAGATTCCCGAGGAGGTGTTGCGGGCTCAACCTGAGCTGCGTGCCCGTTCGCCGGTTGATAACCAGCCCCTCACTGCCAGCGAAGCGCAGAAGCTGCAGGCAGAGCTAGCAGCCCGTCCTGCCACGGGATCAGTTTCGCCAAAGGTGGAACGGCTGATCTTTCTACTCAAGCTGCGCAAAGGAGTTCGCGACCTGTTTCCTTTCTTGCTCCCCTAATCCAGCCTACCCTCTATCTATTTCTAAGGGCGGGGAGGGATCCCTTTCTGGTAGCGGTAGGGGCCAGCACGGGATCCCCAAGTTTGCTGACCAGTGGTGGCGTCGAAGCCGCGATCCCAGGTGATGAATTCTTGGGCTGTGAGGTCGAACTCAATGTGGATATAGGTACTGTCGCCGGGGTTGAGGCGGCAAGCTCCCCCTGGCAGCATCTCGCCGTGAAAGCAGCCTGGGCGTTTTTCGACCAAAATACGGCAGCCCGGCAAATGCTCGAGATCTGAGAGTGACAGCTGCGCTAAACGCTGCGGATCCTGCGAGGCGCCTGCCCAAGCCGCTTGATCTCGCAACTTGTAGTTTTCTATCCGCAAGGGATCCGCCAGCAACTGTAGCACTCGGCTGCGGTAGAATCGGCCCGGTGTGTGTTCATTGAACTGCTCGGTAAAAAAGCCAATTCCCTCGGGAAACAGGTGAGGCAGACGCACGTACCAAAGGCTTACTGGCACAAACCACACCGGCTCCGCCATTGCCTGAGCGCGGTTGCTGTAGTAGCCTTCCAGCCAATTGGCTAAGGTGTTGAGGTCGGGATCGAAAGTTGTCAAGGCTAACGCGAAAGAGTCTTTTGCGCTTCTCAATTCTACTCCCCCGCGGGTGCTGCGGCGGGGGTAGCCTCTTGACTCTGCTAAGGGCAGTTTGCCTATGACCCAGCTTACCCCCAGCGCCAGCTACAGTATTGCCCTACGCCTACGTCTGCCCAACCGGCCCGGAGCCCTGGCCCGCGTCACTCAAGCCATTGCCGAGGTGGGCGGCAGCCTCAGCCGGATCGACCTCATCCACCAATCGGCTGCTGAAACTGTGCGGGAGATCTGTGTCGATGCCGTTAGCAGCGAGCACGCCCAGCAAATTCAGGCCGCCGTTGCCTCTTTGCCGAATGTGAAGGTGGAACGGGTGGTGGATCGCACCTTTGAGCTGCATCGAGGGGGAAAGTTGCAGGTGGTGGCCAAAAGCCCCCTGGAGAGCACCGCTGACCTGGCCATGGCCTATACCCCAGGCGTGGGCCGGGTGGCGCTGGAGATTGCCGCCGATCCCAGCGCTGTCTATGAGTACACCATCAAGGGGAACTGTGTGGGCATCGTTACCGACGGCAGTGCCGTGCTGGGCCTGGGAAACATCGGCCCGGAGGCCGCTTTGCCCGTGATGGAGGGGAAAGCAGCCCTGTTTAAGCGCTTTGCCGATATCGATGCTTTCCCGCTCTGCCTGGCCACGCAGGAGGTGGCAGAAATCGTGGAGACAGTGGTGCGCCTGGCGCCGGGGTTTGGCGGCTTCAACCTGGAAGACATCAGCGCCCCCCGCTGCTTTGCCATTGAGTCTCAGCTCAAGGCCCGCCTCAACCTGCCGGTGTTTCACGACGATCAGCACGGCACCGCCATTGTGGTGCTAGCAGCTCTGCTGAATGCCTTGAAGGTGGTCAAAAAAAACCTGGGCCAGGTGCGTATTGTCATCAACGGTGCAGGGGCAGCTGGAATTGCCGTGACGCACCTGCTGCAGCAGGCGGGAGCTACCCATGTTGTTGTCTGCGACCGCCAAGGGATCCTCAGCCGCTCCCGCTCTGACCTCACCCCGGAAAAGGCAGCCATCGCCGTTGAGGAGAGCGGATCCCTGGCAGAGGCTTTGGTGGGAGCGGATGTGTTCATTGGGGTAAGCGTGGCCAATGCCCTGACGCCGGAGATGGTGGAGACAATGGCGCCAGATCCCATTGTCTTTGCCCTGGCCAACCCCGTGCCTGAGATCCAGCCCGAGCTAGTGGCGGATCGAGTCGCCGTGATGGCTACGGGTCGGAGCGACTACCCCAACCAGATCAACAACGTGCTGGCCTTTCCGGGGGTATTTCGCGGCGCTCTTGACTGCCGCGCCCAGCAGATCAACACCGAGATGTGCCTGGCTGCCGCTCAAGCCATCGCCAATTTGATTTCACCTGAAGACTTGGATCCCCAGTGGATCATCCCCTCAGTCTTCGATGGGCGGGTGGTTCCTCAGGTAGCTGCCGCCGTGATTCAAGCGGCCCGCCAAACGGGAGTGGCCGGGATCCCATAACTTGTTCAATAAACGTTCAATAAACAGGCTAATTCAGCACACGAGCATCACGGCTTGCAAGTCCTCGGGGAGAGGCAGCAGCGGGCCTCTTTTTCGTAATTTAACAATTCTTCAGAGCGCCTCTTCTGGAAGTGGAGTTCTTTATATTCTTTATGTCTTGAGCTCTAGCTTCCTGCCTAGCTGGGGTTCTCAATGGACTTACGCAAGCCCTTCTATGTTCACCTCGTTACTGCCCTCGCCGCTGCTGGTATAGCTGCCGCGCCCCTGGATCGACTCAGTAAGGCCGGGGGAGTGGGTCTAGTCGCTGGAATTGGGAGTGCGGTAGCCGCGGAAGTTGCCCAACGTCACGGCAGTCGGGCTCGAGCTTTGAGAAGCCAGATTGAGGAGCTCTCCCGGCAAATAGAAGAAAAGGAACAGCAGCTACGTAGCTATGAAAATCAACTGGATGAGCTCCGAACCCAGCTCCAACAGCGGGAAGAGAAGCTCCAGAGACTTGAGGCTGATCTAGCAGAGTATCAGAAGCTCCTAGAACAGCTCGAAACTGAGCGGCAAGAATGGCGGCAGAATGCCATGAACTTGTCTGAGCAAGTTCAGAAACAAGAGCAGCAGCTACAAGGTCAGCAAGCGGAACTGGATCATCTGCGGGCACAGCTTCGGCGGAGAATTGAGGATCTCGCGCAAGCCGACACTAATACTATAGTCTTAGCAAGAAGCGAAAGAGATTTTTATCGAGAAGAAGCCAAGAGTTTTATCTTAGAGATCTTGAGTAGGGCAGCCGATCAGGTGCATAAGGGAAGTAGAGTCCAGCATATACTCCAAGACCTAATTCAGAATAACCATGCAAACGAAGGTAAGAGTTATCGTCAAAGGCTTAGGGAAGATATAAATCATTTGTTCAGAGACTACCGCAAATGGTGCGATAATAGTTATGAAGCAGAGTTGCATAAGCTTGGTTTTGAGGTTGCTTCAGAGAAAAATTACGTTGTGATTAGATTTCACGGGGATAACCGCTATCAAGTTTCCCTAGCTAAGACTCCCAGCGATCAGCGTGCTGGTTACGAGATTGCTCAAAATATTCGCAATAAAATCTTCGGTCTAACAGAGCCTACTTGAGGTTTACTTGTGAAAGGTGGGGATCTTTTTTTCTGGCCAAGGTTGGGGAAGTCAGCTTGGGCCCTGATAGGATAGGGGAAAGGGAATCTCCGCCATGTTCTACCTGCCAGTCTCACTGTTGTTGTTTTTAATGCTTCTACTGCTATTGCCCTTCCTCTGGCTGGGGCTAGCAGTGGATGTGGTAGCGCTGGCGGCGGGGAAGTTGGGCTTTTCCCGAGATGGGGCACTGTTGCTGCTGCTGGCTATCCTGGTGGGCAGCTCGGTCAATATTCCCCTCTACCGCGTCAGGTGCGAGGTAACTCTGGTGGAAGACCTGGCCAGCCTGTGGATGCGGCAATTTTGGGGGATCCCGTTGGCCAAGATCTCTCAGGAGACGGTGGTTGCCCTAAACGTGGGCGGGGGCCTGATCCCGCTGCTCTTGGCCCTGTATCAATTTGGCCGGGCCAGTGGGCTGTTGATCCTAGCCGTAACGGCGCTGGTAACTTTGGTCAGCTACTACGCTTCCCACGTAGTGCCCGGGATCGGCATTCAGATGAATCCCCTGGTGGCTCCGGCTACAGCGGCTTTGGCCGCTCTGTTCTGGGCTGGAGATCAGGCGCCGGCGGTGGCTTTTGCCGGAGGGGTTTTGGGCACGGTGATTGGAGCGGATCTGCTGCACCTACCAGAGGTGTTGCGGCGCAGTTGCTCAGGCATCCTCAGCATTGGCGGGGCTGGGGTTTTCGATGGTATTGCTCTCTGTGGCCTATTTGCTCTACTGCTGAGCTAAACCAAGAGATAAGTAAGAGAAAGCGTGACCGATTGAGCCGGATCCAGCCAACGCAAGTCAGGGGCCCCCTCCTCAGCGCGGTAAGTCAACTCCTCGAAAAGGATTTGCGTCCATTCCAGCGGCTTGCTCAGCAACATCGGCGAACGGGTTACCCCCTGCTGGCGGGCCATGGCCTTGAGGGCCTCCAGGCTAGCAGAGAGGGGACGGGTGCTGGCCACAAACAGTAACTCGGTCAGTCCCTGGGCGTGGCAGGTAAGCAAATCGGGGTTGAGGACGGAGCGCGGCTCACGGACGGCCATCTCAGGCGGGGGTGGTATGGTCAGGCTGCCCTTAGCCTCTAGGCGCAGCGGCAGGGCAAGGTTGTCCTGGGGCACCGGAGCCAGCAGGTGCAGTTGCCCGCTGGAATCGACCATCAACAGATAGCCGAACAGATCCTGCTCGCCCTCGTTGCGCAGCGTGAGATAGAGGGGATCCCCGCGCAGGAAGCGAGGCATGCCCAGCTCAGCAGGAGCAGAGGCCCCTTGAGGAGGCCGCACTGCCCACGAGGGGGTTTTACCTCGGGTGGACAGTTCCCCCACCACCCCCAGGGACGAGATGGCAGCGTTGAGGGTGGTCCGCAGGCGCTTGGCCGCCAGCAGATGAGCCAGACGGGAGGCCAGCCGCTGCACTGCCGTAGTTGCCGCTTCGCCCGCTGGGCCACAGGAATTGAGAAGCAGCTCTCGCCCCGGCCAAAAGAGGCTGTAGCTGCCGACCTCCAAGGGCTTGGGCAGAGCGTCCCCTTGAAAGGCAGCAGCCATCTCTGGGGTGATGCGGCCCAGCAGGCAATCCACCTGGCGCTCGCGTGGGTTGGCCGTCTCCATCCAGCTATAGCCGGCGATGGCGTTGGTTAGATCCACTCTTTCAACACGGCCCAGGCTGTCTTCTAACCCCACCAAGAGCTTGAGGCTGCTCGAGAGAGCGCGCAACTGCTCTCGCACCAGCGTGCCTACGGGGGGAAACTGATCTTCCCCGCCGACCGCTTGGACCTGCGCCAACAGCCCACTGCGGGAACGAATCAGAAGCGGCGTCGTTGGAGCAGCAGGATCAGCAACAAGGGGAGCCAGAAGGGTGCCCGGCTGGAGACCACACAGGGCTGCCGCTGGGATCCCCCCTAGCCACACCTGAGCACGGCTCCCCCTCACCTCTTGGATGACCCCGCTAGCCGCTGTCTGGGAGGGAATGAGGAAGTAGGGGGGGACTCGTCGAGCTATTTCTTTGCCCTCCAGGGTAGGGTGCTGACAAGAAAAGAGGCCCAGCTCCCGTCGACTGACCACCTGGTTGAAAGCAACTAGCAGGCGGGCAGCGGGCATGGTCTCCCACAGGTACTGGGTCAGCAGGTAGGTGAGCACTCCTGCATGAAATCCCGGCCAAGCAGCTTCCGCTGCCAAGTCTTGGGGAGTGGTGGCAGCAATCAACAAGCCTTTGGGCCGAGGGTGCCAAACTTGCTGCCCTTCTGCAGAGGATGGCTGACCGGGATCCAGCACCTTGGAGGCTGCTGGCGGGACAGGTGGGCGGGAGCGCAGTTGGAGGTTGCCCCGTAGAGCAGGTGGGATGTGGGTAAAGCCGCAATCGAGTATGGTTGTGACCTGGGCCGTGCCCAAGTTTTGCACAAGCTGGAAAAAGCGCTCCAGCTCCATGGCCGCCAGGCTTTCGGAGCCCGACAACAGCAAAGCCGGCTGCCACTGATCCGGGGCCGATCCCGCCTGCCACTGGCCGTAGCCACTAAACTGCACGACCACGATTTCCGCCGGCTGACTTGGGCCCCCCAAGTGCTCGGCAAAGGCCTCTTGGACTGCGCTTGGCGTAGCCGCTCCATCGGTGAGGGCGAGAATGCCTGCCGGTTCAAAGCCAAAGCGGTACAGCAGCAGCTCCCGTTGCAGCTCTACGTCGGTTACACAGCCCTGCAGCGGGGATCCCTCGCCAGGGTAGCGGTTAATGCCAATGAGAAGAGCCAACTTGCGGGAGGTGGCTGCTAGAGCTTGTCCATAGCGCCTAGCCTGCCTGGTTAGCCAGCCGGGAGACAAACCAAGGCCAGCAGCAGCTAGGAGTAGTTTTTGGAGAAAAGACCGCCTTTCCATGCTGACCTGGTGGGCTGCCCCGCGGGCTTAGCGGCTAACCCATCGGCTTAAACTTTGTGCCCAGTCTGTGCCTATTTCAGGATATCTTTGTCCGCCCCAGATCAACCCCCCAGCCCACAAGCCGCTTGCCAACCCAGCAAGTTAAGATGTGTTACGAGATCCGTCGGGACTGCTATGGGCGCAACACTGTCGACAGCGGCCGCAGCCCAGCCAGCGGTGGCAGAGCAGCCTTTGCCTGGATCGGGGCAGCAGCCCTTGCAGCCGGCTCTGCGTTATGACCCAGAGGAGTTGGCTAGGCAATATCGGGGGCGCTGGGGTCTGGTGCTGGGGCGTCTTTTTCAGTTGATTGCCCCCTTTTTGGGGCTGTTGATCTGGGTCTTGTGGGATCGCTGGCGGGGGGTAGAGCTGAAGAACCGACGCAAGCATGCGGCGCGGCTGCGGGAGATCCTCACCGAATTGGGGCCGACAGCCATCAAAATTGGCCAAGCTCTCTCCACCCGTCCCGACCTGGTCTCGCCCCTTTTTCTGGAAGAGCTGGCCAAGCTGCAGGATGAGCTGCCCCCCTTCGACAATGCCACTGCCTTTGCTCTCATCGAGGCGCAAATCGGCCAGCCAATAGAGCAGATCTTTCGCGAGATCGGCCCGGAACCGGTTGCCGCGGCCAGCCTGGGGCAGGTTTACCAGGCGTATCTGCACACGGGAGAGAAAGTTGCCGTCAAGGTGCAGCGGCCCGATTTGATCGGGCGCATTTCCCTGGACATGTACATCATCCGCAGCCTAGCCGCCTGGGCCAAGCGCACCTTCCGCCGCATCCGCAGCGACTTGGTGGGCATTGTCGATGAATTTGCGGGGCGGCTGTACGAAGAGATGGACTACACCCAGGAAGGCCGCAACGCCGAGCGCTTCCTAGAGCTGTACCGCCACCCCTCCATCTACGCTCCCAAAATCTATTGGGAGTACACCCGCACCAAGGTGCTGACAATGGAGTGGATCGATGGCATCAAGCTGACCCAGCTTGACAAAATCGCCGCTGCCGGGCTAAACGGGCAGCACCTCATCGAGATCGGGGTCAACTGCTCCCTGAAGCAGCTCTTGGAGCACGGCTTTTTCCATGCCGATCCCCATCCGGGCAACCTCTTGGCTATGTACGACGGGCGGCTGGCCTACATTGACTTTGGGATGATGAGCACCATCCAGCCGCACCAGCGCTACGGCCTCATCAAGGCAATCGTCCACTTGGTCAACCGGGATTTTGCCGCCTTGGCCCAGGACTACGTGGATCTGGAGTTCCTAGCTCCCGACACCGATCTCACCCCCATCATCCCCGCCTTGGAGGATGTCTTCGCCGAGGCCCTAGGCAAGCCCGTGGCCGAGCTGAATTTCAAAAGCATTACCGATCGCCTCTCGGGGGTGATGTACAACTTTCCCTTTCGCGTACCTGCCTACTACGCCCTGATCATCCGCTCGCTGCTCACCCTCGAGGGGATTGCCATCGGTCTAGATCCCAACTTCAAGGTCTTGAGCGTAGCCTATCCCTATGTGGCCCAGCGGCTCCTAACTGATCCCGCTCCAGAGCTGCGCGAAGCTCTGCGAGAGCTGCTGTTTAGCCAGGGGCAATTTCGCTGGAACCGCTTGGAAAATCTGCTGCGCAATGCCGTCAACAGCGAAGACTTTGACTTGCAGGGATCCCTAGAAAAAGCCGTTGATTTCCTCTTTTCGGAGCGGGGAGCCTTCCTGCGAGAGCAGCTGGTGGATATCCTCTTTTCCAGCTCAGGCAACGGCTCTACAGATGGTCTAACCCATCTGCAACGTCTGTGGTCAATTCTCAGCAGCAACCCCGCCTTTCAGCCGCTGCAGCTTTTGCCTCTAGTAGCCAAGGTAGCCACCAAGCCAGAAGCCCAACAGCTAGGGCGGCAGTTGGCCTCCCGCTGGCTGCAACGCTTGGCAGCCCGTCTGATCCGGGAGCTGCTGCTTGCAGAGGAGGAGAAGGAACCTAGGTCACCCGCTTCCCTCAATGGGCGCAACAGGAATAGCGGGCAAGCTGGAGAAATTCAAACCGTCTATGCTTCCCCAGCCCAACCCGCTAGTGCAGTCTAGGTTTGCTGCCTTGGCTTCTTCTACTAGCCGTTCTCGTTTTTGGAACTGGGACTGTTGAGAGCCAGCATCATCCACTCGGAGAATTCATCGCGGCGGAAGACCTGGGGGCAGGAACGCGGGCCAAAACGCAGTAAGCTAGGCATGCCGTGCTCTTTGAGGCGGGCTCGCAGCCAGGTGCCAACGCCTGTCTTGCCATCGTTGGGCATTTCGGTTTGAAAGTCACTGTACATCAGCAACAATTGACTGCGCGACTGGAGCACCGCATTCTCTTGGATCAACTTGGGCAGGGAGAGGTTAGCGTCCAAATTGCTTGCTTTGGTTGACTCTCGACGACGGCTGCGGGAACGGGATTTAGCGCTTTCGCGGTTCTTACGAGCTTTCGGTTCAATGGCCATAGAATCTCCTAGACGACTAAGGAACTCCCAAAAGGGACAAAAACCAGAACTCGCAGGCTGAGGAGAGAGCCCGCTGAGGAAGGTGGCTCGAGGGGTACAGTTCTGGAGCACTCACTGAGAAGGAGGGAAACACGCTCTCAGTCGGCCAAAGAAAAGCTGCGCCAGCCTGCCGCCAAAGCTCAAGATCCCTTGCCTGCCACGGCAATCTCCAGCGCCTTGAGTTCCGGGCCACCCATCCAAGACTTGTCTTCGTTTTGCCGGAGGAAGCTTGGCTTGGCTACCCCGGTTTGTAGGGTAGGGAAGTCCGGATGCTACTCTTAATATGACTTAAAACCCGGGCAGGTGAACACTCCCCATTGACCCAGAGGCTGCATAGCGCCTGCGGCTTATAACTTCCCAGGAAGCTGAGCCCTCACGGCAGCGCCGCCTGGCCTAAAGCTGGGGCTTGCGCCGCCTTTTGCTAGTCAGGAGCGGGCTCAGGTTTGCAGGCTTTGTCGGCCGTTGCGGATCACCCGCAGCGACTCCAGTAGCCGCATCTCCAGATCCTGCAAAACCTGATCCACGTAGCGGTGGGCCTCCCGCTGGAGACGCTCTGACTCCTGGAGGGTCTGTCGCCACACCTCCTCGCTCTGTTGGTAGGTTTGCCGCAACAACTGTTCCGCCTGAGCTTGGGCCTGGCGGAGGATGGTGGATTCGCTCACAAGCTGCTCGGCCCGGCGCTGGGCCATGGCCACGATCTCTTGGGCGTAGCGGTGGGCCTCAGCCAAGATTTGATCCCGCTGGCGCAGCACTTCCTCAGCTTCCTCTAGAGCAGTGGGCAGGTTAAGGCGGATGAAGTCCAACTGCTCTAGGATCTTCTCTTCGTCGATGAGAGTGCGCGACCAGAACAAACGGGGACTACTGAGAATCGCTGCCTCCAGTTGATCCAGGGCCTCCTGAACGCGCATCAACGCCAGGGTCTGATCTCTGGGCAGATCACTGGAGCGATTGAGAGCATCAGAGGGCAATTCTTGCATCAGTCTGGAAAGGGGGTGGCTGTGCTGGGCAAAGCAGGCAGGATGACGCCTACCATATTAGGTTCTCGCAGTCTTGAACCTGGGTGTTCCCACCCTTCCAGAGGCGGGGGACAGAGACCGCTATCTGTGGCAGACTGAGGGAAAGTTGTTGGGTTGCCCTCTGCTTATGCCCCAGCCGCAGCCTCCTCGCCGACTGGAAGATCAATTTGTGGAGAACGTCTCCCGCTACCCCACCTACTTCGTTACCGTCTTGCTGGGGGGAATTTGGGCTGGCCTACAGCCGTTTGTAAACCTGTACCGCAAAAGCGCAACGGCAGCAGCTCTAGTAACTGTGGGATCCCTAGCTCTGCTGTTGTTTATCTATTTCACCCTGCGGGCGATGACAGGGCACACGCTTCTGCCAGCGTGGATGTGGCGTTGAGAGTAAGAGAGCAGCTTACGAGCAAGCCAAGAGAAGTTTAGCTCCTGAGGGATCGCTGCTGCCGGCTCTAGCAAGCCGATCGGGTTTGCCGCTAGCTTGGTAAAGGTGTTTTCCTGTTGAGCTCATGGCAGATTGGATCCTGTTGGCACTGGTGGGCTCGACAACCTACCTGCTGCTACAAAAAAGCGTGGCCCGCCTCTCAAAGGTGCCCTGGCGGATCCTGTGGCTAGTGATGATGATCCCCCCCCTGCTTTGGGTGCTGGGGCGGCAGGTGTTTCAGTATGAAATGCCCCCTTTGCTGATGTTGGGGCTATTTTTGGCCTCCTATTTTACCAGCATGACTTTGGCACGTCGGGGGCGCCTCCAACCTCCACCAGCAGGCTCTCAGGCTGGAGTGGAAAACACCCCGGCAGAGCGAGATCCGGAGACAGAGGAAGGCGAGGAGGAAGGTGCTGCAGCTGCTCCCATCTCCATCTCGGAGGTATCGCGGGAAAAGCTCAACCGCTGCTTTCCTTGGAACGTTTTCTATCTGCAAAGCGTGGAGTACCGTCCTCAGGCCATCATCTGCCGTGGCAATTTGCGGGCGGATCCCACGGAAGCCTACGAGCAGGTACAGCGGAATGTGGAAACCACCTTTGGCAAACGCTTTCTGGTGGTGCTGCAGGAGGGGTTTGCCGGCAAGCCTTTTTTTGCCCTGGTGCCCAACCCGGCGGCGCGGCGCTCCCTAACCCGTCAGAAGGAGTGGCCTCTGCTGGCGTTGGGGCTGCTGCTGTTTACCTTTTGGACGACCCTAACTGCCGGCGCCCAAGCTTCTGGAGTCAGCCCTGACCGGTTGCTGCATCTACCCTCTCTGCTCAAAGGGTTACCTTATGCAGTGGGGATCTTGGCCATTCTGGGATCCCATGAAGGGATCCGCTACTGGGTGGCCCGCCGCCACGGCATCAAAACCTCGCTCCCCTATTTCATCCCGGTGCCTTTTGTGTTGGGAACCTTCGGGGCTTTCATCGAGCTGAAAGAGCCGGTGCCCAACCGCAAGGTACTGTTTGACATCGCCGTTGCCGGGCCGCTGGCGGGCAGCCTGGTGGCGTTGACAATGTTGCTGGTGGGGCTGGTCTTTTCGACGCCCGGGGATCCTCCGGCAGGGCCAGAGGGGCAGCCGACCCCGATTAGCTTCCATCGCATTGACCCGCGCCTCTCGGTGCTGCTGGCCATTCTGGCGCGCCTGGTGCTGGGAGATCAGCTGCAGCCGGGGCAGGTGATCGATCTGCACCCCCTGGCCTTTGCCGGCTGGCTGGGTCTAGTGGTGGTTGCCTTTAACCTGGTGCCGGTGGGCCAACTGGATGGGGGCCACATTGTCCACGCCATCTATGGCCAGCAGATGGGGGCCAATGTGGGGCGAGTGACTCGCTGGCTGGTGCTGCTGCTGGCTTTGACGGTGCAGCCCTGGCTGTTATTGTGGGCGCTGCTTTTGTTTGTGATCACCAGTGCCGACGAGCCAGCCCTCAACGATGTCGCCGAGCTGGATGAGGGCCGGGAGCTGCTGGGGCTGGCAATCTTGAGCTGGCTTGTGCTGATCCTGCTGCCGGTGCCACCCTTTTTGCAAAGCTGGCTTGGCCTGGCCTAGTTCGGGATAGGATCCAAACCACGTCAACCAGCTCAGCCCTGGCTATGCAAGCGGGTTTAATTGTCCAAAAGTACGGCGGCACCTCCGTCGGCTCCATCGAGCGCATCCAGGCCGTAGCCCAGCGGGTAGCCCACACGGTGGAGCAGGGGAAGCGGGTGGTGGTGGTGGTCTCGGCAATGGGAGAAGAAACGGATCGCCTGGTGGAACTGGGGGAACAGATCCTCCAGGGATCCCCGACCACGCCGGCCCAGTGGCGGGAGTGGGACATGCTCCTGTCTACGGGTGAGCAGGTCAGCATTGCCCTGCTGGCGTTGGCGCTGCAGCGCTTGGGCTACCCTGCCCTCTCCTTGACGGCGGCCCAGGTGGGCATCGTCACCACCCGGGATCACGGGCGGGCCCGCATTCTGCACATCCACACCGACCGCCTTTGGCAACACCTAGAGCGGGGAGAGGTGGTGGTGGTGGCCGGCTTTCAGGGCATCACCAGCCTAACTGAGCTGGAGATCACCACCCTGGGGCGGGGGGGATCGGACACCACGGCGGTGGCCTTGGCAGTGGCCCTGGGAGCCGAGCTGTGTGAGATCTACACCGATGTGCCCGGGATCTTTACTGCCGATCCGCGCAAGGTGCCCGAGGCCAGGTTGTTGCCAGAGATTACCGCCGACGAGATGCTGGAGCTAGCCAGCCTAGGAGCGCAGGTACTGCACCCCCGCTCGGTAGAAATTGCTCGCAACTACGGCGTCAAGCTGCGGGTGCGCTCTAGCCTGGAGCCGCTGCAAGCCGGATCAGAAGGCACCCTCATTGTCTCTCCCCCTGCTCGCGTCCGCTCCCCTGATAGCAGCATTGAGCTAGGGCGGGCGGTCGATACCGTGGAGCTGGATGGAGAGCAGGCCAAGTTGGTGTTGGTGGGAGTGCCGGATCGCCCGGGCATTGCCGCGCAACTGTTCCAGGAGATTGCTGCAGCGGGGATCAATGTCGACTTAATTCTGCAGTCGCTCCACCTCAGTGCGACGGAGGGATCCCCTACCAACGACATTGCCTTCACCGTCAGCCGTGCCCAGGCGGCTCAGGCAGCAGCCGTGGCCCGCAAGGTTGGCCAGGAGCTGGGGTGTAGGGAAGTCCTTGTCGATGAGGCGGTAGCCAAGGTCAGCATTGCCGGGGTGGGGATGATGGGTCGCCCGGGCATTGCCGCCGAGATGTTTCGCGTGCTGGCGGAAGCGGGGATCAACTTGCAGATGATCTCCATGTCGGAGATCAAGGTCAGCTGCGTGGTGGCAGCCGAGCGGGCTGGGGAGGCCGCCCTGGCGCTGGGGGAAGCGTTTCAGGTGATTCCCCAGTTGCATCGAGTCAAGGCAGCGCCTTGCGGGGATCCCCTTCTGCGCAACCACCCGGTGCGGGGCGTTGCCCTGGATCTGAAGCAATCGCGGCTAGGCCTGCGCAAGGTGCCGGATCGGCCGGGGACGGCTGCCCATCTGTTTGGGCGCTTGGCGGATGCTGGCGTTATCGTCGACACCATCATCCAGAGCCAGCGGAGCTACCACAACGGCCTTCCCAGTAACGACATTGCCTTTACCGTGCCTCAGGATCAGGCCAGGGCGGCTGAGGCCGTGTGCTGTCAGGTAGCCGAGGAGCTGCAGGCAGCTGGGGTTGAAACCGACCACGACATTGCCAAAGTCAGCATCGTCGGCGCCGGCATGGAAACGTATCCCGGCGTGGCGGCGCGCTTTTTTGCTGCCTTGGCCGACGCCGGGATCAACATTGAGATGATCGGCACCTCAGAGATTAAGGTAAGCTGCGTGGTGCGACGGGAGCAGGGGATCCGGGCTCTCCAAGCTGTCCACCGTGCCTTTGAACTCGACCGGCCCTAGTCTGTTTTGGCCGCCAGCAACAGGGGGAAGTGGTGGGCATTGGGGGCGTGCATGGCCTGGATCCCCAAGTTGGCGCGGTTGAGGAGATCGGCGTAGGTAGGGATGAACCGGCCTTGGCTGTCCAGGATGGACTGGTTGAAGTTAAAGCCATTGAGGTTAAAGGCCATGAGGCCGATGCCGGTTGCCGCCGCCCAGATCCCTAAGGTAGGCAGGGCCGCCATCCAGAAGTGGACAGAGCGGCTGTTGCGCCAGCCAAGGCTGGGGATCCCCAACCGCCCCAAGAAGGCGTAGTGGCCGGCCAGGAAGTTGTAGGTGACCTCCTGCTGGCCAAAGCGGTAGCCGGCATTGACTGACTCCTCTTCTGAAGTCTCCCGGATCAGGCTAGAGGTTACCAGGGAGCCGTGGAGAGAAGCCAGCAGGGCGCCGCCAAACACCCCCGCCACTGCCAGTTGGTGCAGCGGGTGCATGAGGATGTTGTGTTCCGCCTGGAAGGCGAGCATGAAGTGGAAGGTGCCGGCAATCCCTAGCGGCAGCCCCTCTGAGAAGCTGCCCTGGCCGATGGGATAGACCAGGAGCACCGCTGTAGCGGCAGCCGCCGGCGCAGAAAAAGCCACTGCAATCCAGGGGCGCATGCCCAGCCGGTAGCTCAGCTCCCACTGCCGGCCCAGGTAGCACCACACCCCGATGAGGAAGTGAAACACGATGAGCTGGTAGGGGCCGCCGTTGTAGAGCCACTCCTCCAAAGAGGCAGCTTCCCAGATGGGATAGAAGTGCAAGGCAATGGCGGCTGAGGTGGGCACCACCGCCGCAGAAATGAGGTTGTTGCCCCCCAGTAGGGAGCCAATCACCGGCTCGCGGATCCCGTCCACATCCACCGGTGGCGCAGCAATGAAGGCAATCACAAAACAAAAGGTTGCCGCCAACAAGGTCGGGATCATCAATACGCCAAACCAGCCGATGTAAAGCCGATTTTCGGTGCTAGTGATCCATTGACAAAAACTTTCCCAGCTCCATAGCCGCCGTGCGGCAGCGGAGCGCCGAACAACCACACTCATAGGCCAACTCCTAGAAAATTTGAAGAGAGCTTTCTTCCACTTGCGCTTGGCAGAGTGACCTCAGGAAATGACTCAGCCTTGTCCTGGGGATCCTTCTCCTTCCACGCTAGACAGTCTCAAGAAAACTGCCAAGGATACCTAACGTTTGCAGCCAAAATGTGAAATAAATTGATTTATCGATACAAAAAGGTAGCTTAGTATTGCAGTTTATATTCCACCCCTTTTCCCAGGCCTCAAGAGCCAGTTTTTGCAGTCGAGAACTTCAGGATTTCTTAAGGTGGGGGTCTTAAGGATTTCTTCAGAAAAGCAACCCCAGCAGGCTTTTATCGTCCAATTTCGGCGTGAAACTCCTGCAGGGACTTCACCCCCAGGGATCCTGACTGCAGAGCGCGGATGGCGGCGGCGGTAGCCCTGGCTCCAGCCAGAGTAGTGACCAAAGGAATCTTGTAGGCCAGGGCGGTGCGGCGGATCTTCCGTGCATCCTGTTGGGCTTCGCCGCCAGAAGGGGTGTTGACGATAAGCTGAATCTGGCCGTTCTTGATGGCGTCGATGACGTGGGGCCGGCCCTCGTGCAGCTTGAGCACCTTCTCGACGGGGATCCCGTGCTCGGCCAAAGCTTTTTGGGTTCCGGCAGTGGCCAGCAGGCGAAAGCCTAGCTTGACCAACTCCTGGGCCACTGGGATCACCGCCTGCTTGTCGCGGTCGCTAACGCTGATGAACACGGTGCCCCCTAGGGGCAGGTTTTGGCCGGCAGCCAGTTGCGCTTTGGCAAAGGCGCGGCCAAAGTCGGTGTCAATGCCCATCACCTCCCCGGTAGAGCGCATCTCCGGCCCCAGCAGCGTGTCGGTGCCGGGGAACTTGTGAAACGGCAGCACCACTTCCTTAACAGCCACGTAGGGCGGGATCACCTCCTGGGTAAAGCCCAGCTCTGCCAGGGTTTTGCCGCTCATCACCTGGGCAGCGTAGGCGGCCAGGGGGTGGCCAATGGCTTTGCTGACAAACGGCACGGTGCGGGAAGCGCGCGGGTTGGCTTCCAGAACGTAAACCTGCTCCTTCTGGACGGCGTATTGGACGTTAATGAGCCCCACCACCTTGAGAGCTTGGGCCAACTTCACCGTCCAGTCGCGGATCACCTGCAGCACAGCAGGGCTGAGAGTGCGGCTGGGCAAGACACAGGCGGAGTCGCCCGAGTGGATCCCGGCTTGCTCAATGTGCTCCAGGATGCCGCCGATGGTTACAGCCCCGGTGTGGTCGGCGATGGCGTCCACATCTACCTCCACGGCATCCTCCAAGAACTGATCCACCAGCACGGGACGGTTGGGATCCACCGCCACCGCTAGCTGCATGTAGCGCCGCAGATCTTGATCCGAATAGACAATCTCCATGGCCCGCCCCCCCAGCACATAGCTGGGCCGCACCACCACGGGGTAGCCAATGCGCCGGGCAATCTCCAGGCTCTCCTCCACGCTGCGGGCAAGGCCGTGGGCTGGCTGGCGGATCCCCAATTCCTCGAGCAGGCGCCCAAACCGGCCGCGATCTTCGGCTATGTCGATGGAGTCAGGAGAAGTACCCCAGATAGGCGCCTGGGCTGCGGCTAGCCCCTGGGCCAGCTTCAGGGGGGTCTGGCCGCCAAACTGCGGGATTAGACCTAGCGGCTGCTCGGCCTCGACGAGGTTCATCACCTCTTCGTAGGTCAGGGGCTCAAAGTAGAGGCGATCAGCGGTGTCGTAGTCGGTGGAAACGGTCTCGGGGTTGGAGTTGACCATGATGGTCTCATAGCCAAGGCGTCTGAGGGCAAAGACGGCATGACAGCAGCAGTAGTCGAACTCAATCCCCTGGCCGATGCGGTTGGGACCGCCCCCCAGGATCATCACCTTTGGCTTGGCGGTGGGGAAGGTCTCGGATTCGCTCTCGTAGGCGGAGTACTGGTAAGGGGTGGCCGCCTCGAACTCGGCAGCGCAGGTGTCCACGGTTTTGTAGGTGGGGATCACCCCCAGAGCCTTGCGGCGATCCCGCACCTGGGCTTCCGTGCAGCCGGTCAGGTGGGCAATTTGTCGGTCGCTAAAGCCCATCTGCTTGAGATGGCGCAGGTCTTCGGCCGTTAGGGATCCCAACTCCCGCCCTTTAAGGGCTTGCTCCACCTCCACCAACTCCTTCAGCTTGTCGATAAACCAGGGATCGATGTGGGTAAGCTGGGCAATTTCCTGGACCGAGAAACCCATGAGCAGGGCGGTGCGGATGGTCAACAGGCGGAAGGGGTTGGGGGTGCGCAGGTTGGCCCGCACTTCCTCTGGCGTTGGGAAGACTTCCGGCCTGTCGCTCCCAAAGCCAGGGCGGTCGATCTCCAAAGACCGCAATGCCTTCTGGATGGACTCCTGGAAGGTGCGGCCAATGGCCATCACCTCCCCCACCGACTTCATCTGGGTTGTCAAAACGGGCTCCGCCCCAGGAAACTTTTCAAAGGCAAAGCGGGGGATTTTGGTGACGACATAGTCAATGGTGGGCTCAAAGCTGGCAGGGGTTTTGCGGGTAATGTCATTGGGAAGCTCCGGCAGCGTGTAGCCCACAGCCAGCTTGGCGGCAATCTTGGCAATGGGAAAGCCGGTGGCCTTGCTGGCCAAGGCAGAGGAGCGGGAGACCCGCGGGTTCATCTCGATAACCCGCACTTCGCCATTGGCGGGGTTGACGGCAAACTGCACGTTGGATCCCCCCGTTTCCACCCCAATCTCGCGCATGATGGCGATGGCGTAGTCGCGCAGCCGCTGGTACTCCTTGTCGGTGAGGGTCTGCGCCGGGGCCACGGTGATGGAGTCGCCGGTGTGGACCCCCATGGGGTCGATGTTTTCAATCGAGCAGATGATGACCACGTTGTCCGCCAGATCCCGCATCACCTCCAGCTCGAACTCCTTCCAGCCGATGATCGACTCCTCCACCAGGATCTGGGAGATTGGGCTGGCCTCTAGGCCGGCGGTGCAGATTTCCTCCAACTCCTCTTGGTTGTAGGCCACGCCGCCACCTGTACCTCCCAAGGTGTAGGCGGGGCGGATGATGAGGGGGTAGCCAATTTCTTGAGCAATCTGTTTGGCTTCTTCTAGGCTGCGGGCCAACCCTGAGCGGGGGACGGCCAGGCCAATTCGCTGCATCGCCTGCTTGAACAGCTCCCGGTCTTCGGCTTTTTCAATGGCCTCACGCTTGGCCCCAATTAGCTCCACCCCGTACTGGTCCAGGATCCCGCGCCGGGCTAGCTCCATCGCTACATTGAGAGCTGTCTGTCCCCCCATGGTGGGAAGGAGGGCATCAGGGCGCTCCCGCTCGATGATCTGGGCCACAAAGTCTGCCGTCACCGGCTCGATGTAGACGCGATCCGCCATACTGGGATCCGTCATGATGGTGGCCGGGTTGGAGTTGACCAGGATGACCTCGTAGCCCTCCTCTCGCAGGGCTTTGCAGGCTTGGGTGCCCGAGTAGTCGAACTCGCAGGCTTGGCCAATAACAATAGGCCCCGCTCCAATGAGCAAGATCTTGTGAATGTCGGTACGACGCGGCATGGGATCCCTAGGGTGGCAAGGTCAGCCTTCTATTTTAAGAGGCGGGCCCAGCTTGGGCGGTAAGATGGTGTACCTTGGGCAAGGGGCCTCGGAAAGGGTTGCTGTTGGAAAGCCTTGAGATGAACTTGCCCAGCCTCCTCTGGCCCGATCCTGGCGAGATCCCAGCTCCTCCTCGGCCCGGGATCCTGGGTGTTTTGGCTTCCGGCAACGGCAGCAATTTTGAGGCCATTGCCCAGGCCATCGAGGCCGGCGAGCTGCCAGCCCACATCGCTGTTGTGATCACCAACAATCCTGAGGCCTATGTGCGGCAGCGGGCGGAGCGCCGAGGGATCCCCTGTGTCCTCCTTAACCACCGCGACTATCCCAGCCGGGAGGCGCTAGATGCCGCCATCGTGGAGGTGCTGCAGCAGCATCAGGTGGAGTGGGTGATCATGGCCGGCTGGATGCGCTTGGTGACTCAGGTGTTGCTGTCTGCCTATCCGGAGCGGGTTTTAAACCTTCACCCCAGTCTCTTGCCCAGCTTCAAGGGCCTACGGGCTGTGGAGCAGGCGCTGGCGTGCGGCGTAAAAATCGCCGGCTGCACCGTCCACCGGGTTACGTTGGAAATGGACAGCGGCCCCATCGTGGCCCAGGCGGCGGTGCCGGTCCTGCCGGAAGATACTGTGGAGTCGCTCTACCGGCGCATCCAGGCCCAGGAACATCGCCTCTATCCTCTGGCTATCCGCCTCTGCTTGGCCGAGGGATCCCTCTCCCCGAAGCCTCCCTCCTAGGAGGCGCACCCCATGGCCGAGCTCTCACCCCTTCTTGCTTTCGATAGCTCCGCAATTCTGGCTGGGCGACTGGCTCGGTGGCAGGAATGGGCCCGCTTCGGGGTGTGTGTGCTGCCTCAGGCGGTGCTGGCTGAGCTGGAGCGCCTGGCTCGAGAAGCCATTGAGCCTCAGGAAGAGTCGACGGCGCGTGCCTTTTTGCGCCACCAGCCCAGCTTGGGGTTTGCCGTCTCAGCAGCCCGCGCCTGGGTCGAGGAGGTCAACGCCAGCGGCCACTCCCTAAAAGCTCGCCTGGAGCAGGCCATTGCCGAGTGCGCCTAC
>NZ_JANSJL010000034.1:0-11313 GCF_047502745.1 Synechococcus sp. F70.1 | reverse complement strand
GGGTCTCCAACCTCTGCGCCATCTCTCTAGCCGAGCTCAACCGCTGGGTACGCCAGCAGCAGCGACCCCAGGCGGTGGCCAGGGCTTTGGGACGGCTGCCGCGGCCTCTCCTTCCCGCCACGCCGCTCTCTTCTCGTCCTTCGGCCCGACCGCCTTCTCCAGTCAGCCAGGGATCCCGGGGATCTCCGCTAGGCTTGACCCTAGCAGGGGTACAAAAGGCCCTGGCGCTGGTGTGGGCCTTGGCCTTTTTCTCGGCGGCGGGCTTGTTGGCCTGGCGCTGGTTAGATCCCAAGGGGAGCGAAGGGATCTGGCGGCAGTTGCCCCTGTCCCGGATCCCTTGGCTGCGGGATCGCAGCAGCCCAAACAGGGCATACTAGGGTGAAGGCTTTCTCAAGACTTGTCCCTAGCCATGACGGCAACGGCTGACCTTTGGCCCCAGCTTCTAGGCCAACTGCTGGAGCGGCAATCCCTTAGCGAGGCCCAGGCAGAAGAGTTAATGAACGGCTGGCTCACCAACCAAGTGCCGGAGGTGGTGTCGGGGGCAATCCTAGCAGCTCTCCAAGCCAAGGGGGTGAGCGCCAGCGAGCTGGCCGGCATGGCGCGGGTGCTGCAACGGGCTTCTCTGGGATCGCCGCTGGATCTGCCCCTCTTGGTGGATACCTGCGGCACCGGCGGGGACGGGGCTGGCACTTTCAACATTTCCACCGCCGTGGCCTTTGTGGTCAGCGCTGCCGGGATCCCGGTGGCAAAACACGGCAACCGTTCGGCCTCTGGCAAGGTGGGCTCGGCAGACGTGCTGGAGGCCCTGGGGGTGAACCTCAACGCCAAGCCAGAGCAGGTGCGGGCCGCGGTTACCGAAGTGGGCATTACCTTTCTCTTTGCCCCCCACTGGCATCCAGCTATGCGGGCAGTAGCTCCCTACCGACGGGCTCTCAAGGTGCGCACCGTTTTCAACCTGCTGGGGCCCCTGGTCAATCCTTTCTACCCCAACCGGCAGGTTATCGGGGTTTACGCGCCGGAGCTGGTGCCGGTGGTGGCCGAGGCCCTGCGCCTGCTGGGGCGGGAAGAAGCCATCGTACTCCACAGCCGGGAAGGCCTTGACGAAGCTGGCCTCGCTCAGCCCACGGACCTGGGCGTTCTCTCCCAGGGATCCCTACACCTAGAGGTCTTGAACCCGCGGGATTACGATCTCACGCCCGCACCCGTCCAGGCTCTCCAGGGAGGGGACTTGATGGAAAATGCTGCCATCCTCACCCGCCTCCTCCAGGGAGGCGGCGAGCTTGCCCAGCGGGATGTGGTGGCCCTCAATGCAGCGCTGGCGCTTCAGGTGGCGGGAGCTGTGGCTGACTTGAGAGCTGGAATTGACCGAGCGCGGGAGATCCTTGCCAGCGGCGCCGCCTGGGATCGCCTGCAAAAGTTGGTCAACTTTCTGGCTTCCTAAAACTCCCGCCCTCGCCCAAAAGCCAGCACCTCGTCTACCCCTAGGCGGGGCTTGCGCGGCAGGTTGCCCGGTGCAGGGTAGCCCACCGCCAGCAGCATCACCGGCACGTAGCGGTCGGCAATGCCGAACTCCCGCTTTACCCCTTCTGGGTCAAAGCCAATCATTGGCCCGCTTGCCAAGCCCTTTGCCTGCGCCGCCAGCATCAAAGCCATGGCTGCCAGGGCCCCGGAGCGAATCGCCTCATCCCGCGCCAAAGTGGGGTTGTTGGCGTAGGTGGCTTGGGCCATGTTCACCCAGCTTTCCGCCCCTTCCGGGGAGAGGAGGCCCGCAGCGACGGCTCTTTGGACAATTTCAGGCAGCTTCTCATACCCCCGCAGATCCCCCAGGACGATGAACACCACTGCCGCGTCCGCCACCTTCTGTTGGTTGTAGGCCAGGGCTTTGAGGCGCTCTTTGTCTGCAGGATCGGTGACGGCTACGAACCGCCAGTGCTGGATGTTAAAGGAGGAGGGAGCTTCCGTAGCATAGGCAACCAGCTCCTGGATCTCCGCCTCCGACAGGCGGCGGCTGGGATCAAACTTGTCGGCGGAGATCCGCTCTTTGAGGGCAGCTAGGACGTCCATGGGGATCCTCGAGAAGAGCTGCTACCAGAAAACCGAGGACAAAATCGCCTTCTCTCATCCAGCTTATCCAGCCTAGGGCCTCAGCAAGATCCCTCTCCCGAAGGCAGGTATGATAAAGGGATGATTGGAGCTGGATGCCCCCAGCCCCTTTGGGGAACCTCGAAGTAGCCAATAGCAAGCGGTGTGGTTGAGGGGGAGAGGCAAGCGGTGGACTTCGGGCGCGTGCTGACGGCAATGGTGACTCCCTTTACGCCTGAGGGGGAGATCAACTACGAAGAAGCCGCTCGCTTGGCCGATTACTTGGTAACCCACGGCAGCGATGGCTTGGTGGTCTGTGGCACCACTGGCGAGTCTCCCACCCTGAGCTGGCAAGAAGAGTACGAGCTGTTTCGGGTGGTGCGAGATGCCGTGGCTGGCCGAGCCAAGGTCATCGCTGGCACGGGCTCCAACTCCACCCGCGAGGCCATCGAAGCCACCAAAAAAGCGGCTCAGTTGGGCCTGGATGGCTCTCTCCAAGTGGTGCCCTACTACAACAAGCCCACCCAGGCGGGGCTCTACGAGCACTTCAAGGCCATTGCCCAAGCCAGCGACTTGCCCATCATGCTCTACAACATCCCCAGCCGCACGGGGGTAAGCCTACAGCCGGAAACGGTGGCGCAATTGGCGGAGATGGAGACGATTGTCGCCATCAAGGAAGCTAGTGGTATCATGGACGTAGTTTCTGAAATTCGGCGGCTTACCCCCTCCCGCTTTAGCATCTACTCAGGAGATGACTCGCTGACCTTGCCGATTTTGTCTTTGGGGGGGAGAGGAGTAGTCAGCGTAGCTAGCCATTTGGTTGGGCTACAGCTTCAGGAGTTGATCCAGAGCTACCACAGAGGACAGCCCGAACAAGCCCTGGCTCACCATCTCCGCCTGCTTCCGCTGTTTAAGGTTTTGTTCATCGAGACCAACCCCGTTCCCATCAAGGCGGCGCTAGAGATGCAGGGTTGGCAAGTAGGTCGGGTGCGCCCTCCGCTAGCGCCTCTGCAAGCCAGCTCTCTACAGGTTTTGCGACAAGTGCTGCAAGGGATGGGACTACTGGATGGGGCCCAGGGATCTGAACAAAAAGCAGCAAAAGCTTCATGACTCTGTCTAACTAGGGGGCTTTCGTGGCATTTTCCCGACTGGAAAATGGACAGGTCCTAGTAGCCAAATTCAGCTAGCACCGCTGACTTGGCTGGCGGGGTTTGTCTGGAGGGGTTTTGGTTGGCTTGATTGTTACAAACCGTTACATCTAGAGGATCCACAGCGTCTATGCGAACACCACGGACTTCAGTTGCCTCTCGGTCAGCAGCTGCTCCAGCCCGGCCCACTTCCTCTTTGCAGATGATCCCGCTAGGCGGGGAGCGGGAGATCGGCAAAAACACCTGGGTCTTCCGCTACGAAGACGACATCATCCTGGTGGATGCTGGCCTGGCTTTCCCCGATGAGACGATGCACGGGGTCAACATCGTGCTGCCAGACATGACCTATATCAAGCAAAACCGGGACAAGCTGCGGGCACTGGTGGTTACCCATGGCCACGAAGATCACATCGGCGGGATCCCTTACCACCTACGGGAATTTGACATCCCGGTCATCTATGGTCCGCGCTTAGCACTGGCCCTGCTGGAGGAAAAACTGCGCGATGTGGGCCTTTTGAATCGGACGGAATTGCGCCCAGTTGGGCCGCGGGATATTGTGCCCCTGTGCAAGAACTTCTTTGCCGAATTCATTCGCAATACCCACTCTTCCGCCGACAGCTTTACGATAGCCTTGCACACGCCGGTGGGCGTTGTCATCCAGACGGGCGACTTCAAGATCGACCACACGCCGGTGGATGGCGAACGCTTTGACCTCCATCGGCTGGCCGAGCATGGGGAAAAGGGCGTGCTTTGTCTAATTAGCGACTCCACCAACGCTGAGGTACCCGGCTTTACTCCCTCTGAAGCCGCAGTAGTGCCGGGCCTTACCAAAGCCATTGCGGAAGCCAAAGGACGGGTGATTATCACCACCTTTGCTTCTTCGGTGCATCGCCTCAATTTGGTGTTGCAGATTGCCGAGCAGCAAGGCCGGGTGGTGTCTCTGCTGGGTCGCTCGATGTTAAATGTAGTGGCCCATGCGCGGCGTCTAGGTTACATCCGCTGCAAAGACGAGACGCTGCAGCCCATGCATGTCATCAACAGCCTGCCGGACGACAAGGTCATCATCCTCACCACTGGCTCCCAAGGCGAGCCTCTAGCCGCTCTGACCCGCATTGCCAATGGCGAGCACCCGCAGTTGCAGATCAAGCCAGGAGATACCGTGATTTGGTCGGCCAACCCCATTCCCGGCAACACGCTGGCGGTAACGCGAGTCATCGACAAGCTGATGGAGCTGGGGGCCAATGTTATCTACGGCAAAGACAAGGGGCTGCATGTCTCCGGCCACGGCTGCCAGGAAGACCAGAAACTGATGATTGCCCTCACACGCCCCAAGTTCTTCGTCCCTACCCACGGGGAATACCGCATGCTGGTCAAGCACGCCGAAACAGCAATGAGCATGGGGATCCCGCGGGAAAACATCGTGATCATCAACAACGGCGATGTGGTGGAGGTTAACCAGGAGCGCATCGCTGTTGTCGGCAGGGTGCCGGCGGGGGTGCAGATGATCACCGCTTCCCACGATGGGGTGCTGATGGACGAGATCCTGCAAGAACGGCAGCAAATGGCCAGAGATGGGGTAGTGACGGTGGTCATCAGCTTGGATGGCAGGGGCAGGCTGCTCTGTACGCCTCAGGTGCAGCACTTGGGCTTGGCGGGAGAGGGCAACTTTAAGGGATCCGACCTAAAACCCCTGGTAGAGGACACCCTCCAGCAAGCTTGGCCGCGCTTTGCCCGATCGCTGGAGCGGGGGAGCCTTGAGGTTGACTGGGCCGGCCTTAAGGCGGAGGTGGAGCAAGTGGTGCGCCGCTTTGTGCGGGAACAACTGCCCGGCAAGCCGACAGTGTTGGTCTTTGTGCAGTCGCCCGAAGAGGAGTCTGTGCCAGTAGCTTCCCTGCCGGTTGGGGAAGCCCAGCTGGCCCTAGGACGGCGGCGGCGCTCCTCAGCGGCGGTGGCGGCTATGGACTCCGTCCCGCTTACGCGATCGTAAGACTGGGTGGCTGGCTCTTCAGAGCTTCTCTCCTGGACTGGGCCCCAGCAAGCCTCTAGGGGAGAGCTCTGCCTTTGCCTCTGGAGAAAGGGATCCCACCTCGCTAAAGGGCGGGCAGCGGTTTTGGGGCGGGAGGGGCTGCTTTAGGATCCTCAAGAAGGCCTCCGCCAGATCGGCATATCCCCGGTCGTTGGGGTGAAAGCCATCCGCCAGCGGGCCGGGGAAGAAAGACTCGCGGCGGTAGGAGCGGGGATCGCAGAGCAAGTCCACTACGGGGATCCCCTGTTGGCTCAGGGGGTTGATGGCCCGTTGGCTAAGGCTGACGGAGACTAGAGCCAAAAGTTGCCGCAGGCCGCTGGGCTGCTGCTGGCCTAGGGGAATCAGGGCAAAGTTGGGCAGGTTGGCCACTGCCAGGCGAGCTTGGGGGGCGCGAGCCCGCACCGCCTGGAGCAGAGTTTGGTAGTCGGCGGCAAACTGTTGGATCTGGCGTTCAATAAAGGCTAAGGGATCCTCGCCCTGCAGGGCGCGTTGGGCTGCTGCCAAGACAATAGCGTTGGTGTCGTTGCCGCCTACCCAGATAGTAATCAAAGTGGCGTCGGGGGGGATGCGCGGCACTTGATCCTGGAGCACGTTGGCGGGGATCCCCGCCCTTAGAGCTTGCATGGCCGGGCTGAGCACCGCTCCCGAGCGGCCCAAGTTGATGAGCTCCACCTGCCCCGGCAGGAGGCGGGCTAGGCGCGGGACATACCCCGTCCCGTTGGGACAATCCAGGGGCTCCGAGCGCTGCGGGCGGGTGCCGGCGGCGTTGGCCGGGCCATCGCAGGAGATGGAGGCGTTAAAGCCAACGGCATCGCTGGCTCCCAAAGCCACATAGCGGGTGAGGGGGGTCGAGCTGGGCACGACAACAGCAGGGGGAGAACAAGCGGTCAGCCCCCAACCCAGCGTCCAGATGGCCATAGAAAGCAGCAACCCACCGGTTCTGGGGTCTGGGGGCGAGGGCGCTTGCGTAGCCAGTTGCAAAGAGGAGCCCATAGGGTAGCTTTGCTGCAGAGGTGGGGAAGCCCCCCAGCCAAGCTAACCAAAGATCCGCCAGCCAGCGAGTATGGTGGGAGTATGGCGCTGCGTTTTTGCAAGTCCCGCACCTACCACGATCCCCTACACGGCGCCATTAGCCTGGATGGCGGGGATCCGGTCGAGGCCTTGCTGATTCGTCTTATCGACACGCCGGCCTTCCAGCGCCTACGTCGCATCCGCCAGTTGGACACGGCTTTTTTTACCTTCCACGGCGCCGAGGGATCTCGCTTTACCCACTCGGTGGGAGTGCTGCAGGTTACGCGGCGGCTGTTTGACAAGTTGGCCCGCCGCTACCCAGAGCTGCGCCCCTACCGCGCCGTCACCCTGGTTGCCGCTCTGCTGCACGACATTGGCCATGCCCCCTTTAGCCATGCGGGCGAGGAGATCTTCGGCTGCCGCCACGAGATCTGGACGGCGCGCATCGTGCGGGAGGATCCCCAGATAGCCACCCTGGTGGCGGAGTTTGACCCGCAGCTGCCGGCTCAACTGGAGCAGGTGTGGCAGAAACAATTCCCCCTGCCGCTGGTGGGGCAGCTTATTGCCAGCCAACTGGACTGTGACCGCTTCGACTACTTGATGCGGGACAGCCTGCTTACGGGCGCCCAATACGGCCACCTAGATCTGGATCGCATCCTCACCGTGTTGGACTACGACCCGGAGACGGGATCCCTTTGCATTCCTGCTCGCAAAGGCCTAGGAGCCATCGAGCACTATCTGGTGGTGCGCTATTTCATGTACACCCAAGTGTACCAGCACCCCAAGAGCCTGTGTGCCCGCTTTATTTTGGATCGCCTCTTCAAGCGGGCGCAGGTGCTCTTGCAAAAGGGGGAGATCGAGTTGGATCCCATCTTGAGGGCCTGGTGCTGGGCCGCGCTGGCGACGCAAAAGGGAGATCCCTTCGAGTTGCCTCTGCCCCTCTATTTGGCCGCTGACGATGTGATGTTCAGCTACCCTTTTCGCTTTTGGGCCATGTCGGGGAGGGATCCCATCTTGGCCGATTTGGCGCGGCGCTACCTGGAGCGGGATCTGTTCAAAGCCCGCAACATCACCCGCTTGCCAGAAGAGCGACGCCAAGAGCTGGTGGCAACTCTGAGCCAGAAGATGCAGCGAGATGGCTTGGATCCAGAAAGCTACTTGGGAATTCGCTCCGCCCACGTCCAGGGCTACAGCTTCTACGACCAAGGGATCCAACTCAAAACCGAGGACGGCTACGTAGAAATTGCCCAGCTCTCGCCGCTGGTGCGCGCCCTAGTGGAAACCCAAGGCCAGGTTTGGCTCATCTTCCCTCGCCCCTACAGCGATCTTGTAGAAGGGGCGCTGTCTGCTTAAAGGGTTATGTTAGCCCTGAGGGCCCTGGCCATTGTCCTGCTGGCGCTGCGGCTGTAAGGACTACGTCCCGCTGACGCGAAAGGGCATGCACCTGGGATCCGCTGCCGTTGAATAAGGACTACGTCCCGCTGACGCGAACGGAAGAGCTACGGGAACATGGTCTAATGGGGAATGTAAGGACTACGTCCCGCTGACGCGATCGGGGAAACCCTAGCGCCATGCAAGTCTTGGTCATTGGCTCTGGGGGACGGGAGCACGCTTTGGTCTGGAAGCTATTGCAGTCCCCTCAGGTGACTCGAGTCTACTGGGCTCCTGGCAACGGCGGCGCCCAGCAGATGGATCGCTGTCAACCGGTGGCTTTGGCCGCCACGGACATCGAGGGACTGGTGCGGTTTGCTACCGTGCAAGGGATCCGCCTGACGGTGGTGGGGCCGGAGCTGCCCTTGGTGGAGGGAATTGTGGACGCCTTTCAGGCAGCGGGGCTCCCCATTTTTGGCCCCAGTCGCGCCGCCGCCCAACTGGAGGGAAGCAAGCTCTGGGCTAAGCAACTGATGCAGGAAGCAGGGATCCCTACGGCTCCGGCTGTGGGCTTTGCCGACTTGTCCGAGGCGCTGGCCTACCTGGATTCCAGGACTCCGGCAGGCGAACATAGCTATCCTGTCGTGATCAAAAAAGATGGGCTGGCCGCCGGCAAGGGGGTGACCGTTGCCCACAGCCGAGAAGAAGCCGTGCAGGCCCTAAAGGCGGCCCTGGCCAAGCCCGGCGAGCGGGTGCTCATCGAGGAGTTCCTCGTCGGCCAGGAGGTGTCGGTGCTGGCCCTGACGGATGGCCGGATCTGCCTGCCGCTGCTGCCTGCACAAGACTACAAGCGCCTTGGCGATGGCGATACTGGACCCAACACCGGCGGCATGGGGGCCCACGCCCCGGCAGATCACCTGGTCACCCCCAAGCTGCTGGCCCGCATCCAAGCACAAGTGCTGGATCCCACCCTGCAGGCGCTGCAACAGCGGGGCATTCGCTACCAAGGGGTGATCTACGCTGGCCTGATGATTACGCCCAATGGGGATCCCTACGTCTTGGAGTACAACTGCCGCTTTGGGGATCCCGAAGCCCAGGTTATCCTGCCCCTCTTGGAAAACCCTCTGGACGAGGTGCTGCTGGCCTGCATCGAGGGGCGACTGGCCAATCTTCAGCTGCGGTGGAAGCCCGGCTATGCCGCCTGTGTGGTCATGGCCGCCCCCGGTTACCCCGACAGCTACGAGCGAGGGATCCCCCTTGCCGGCCTAGAGGCTGCCGCCGCCACCGGAGCCCTGGTGTTCCATGCCGGCACTCGCCAGGTGGGCAAGCAGCTTCTCAGCGAGGGTGGGCGTGTCCTCTGTCTTACCGGCCAAGGGGCAACGCTGGCAGAAGCGCTGCGCCAAGCCTATGCCGCTGTGGAGCAGGTGCAGTTCCCCAAAGCCCACTACCGCTCCGACATTGGCAGCCGCGCCCTCGGGCCGAAGGTCCGCCTAGGTGTGGTGCCCGATCCGTAGGCAGATCATGGCCCCAGAGAGGTCGCTTCTCCAGGGCCCCTAAAGCAGTTTTTAAAAAAGCTTTGATACCTAAACCTTAGCTTCTCTGATGACGAGGCAGCAACGATAGTATCGAAATCTCAACTTTCCGTTGATTTTCTCAACAGTAGACAAGAAAGGGGCTTGCCGGAGTTTCTCCCAGCGAAGGCGAGATTCCTGAGACCCCAACCCAGGGCCACAAGTTAAGGCTCAGCTACGGAGAGAACCAGCGGAAGTTCAAGGGATCCTCCCGCCAAAGCCAGCGAGGTGGGATCCCTAGCCCTTCCGTCAAGGCAGCGGGCCTTGGCGCGGCCTGAGGGTCGCAGTCGTAGAGGGTGGTGGTGTAGCGATAGGTGCGCGGCGGCCCACCCTTGAGCCGGATGCCGCTGATCTCAAAGAAGTAGGGTCGATTGGGCTGAATGGATCCCACCGAGTAGGTGAGGGTTTCTAGGCCAAAGGCGGGATCCCCAACCCGGATATCCCAAACCGGCACCGCCTCGCCGGTAAGGGTATCGGTGATGCGGATCTGGGCCTGGCTGAGGTCAGACAAGCCGCCGCGGCTGGGCACTGAGAAAGACCAGCGGTAGGCGGACAAAGGCTGGCCGGAAAACCCCTCAAGGCGGTACAGGTAGCCGTCTCTTTCTGGGAAAGCAATAAACTCAGGATCCGGTACCGACTCGTCAAAGCCGAAGATCCAATTGGCATTGGCCTGAGTTACCCGTCCGGCCCGCGGGTCGAAGACGATGCCGTAGGCTCCTTGGGCATACTGGGGATAGAGGTTCCAGCGGCGGTGACCCACATCTACAAAGTTCTCTCGGCCCGGCTCTGCAAAGTAGATATCTACCTGGCGGGCCAGCACCTGCCCTGGGTCAGGGCCGTTCAGCTCCAGAATTGGGCCAATGGCCAGGTTGCTGAAGCGGGCTCCTGCCTCTCCGGCGGGAGTCAAGCAGCGCCAAGAGGGAGGTGGCTGGTGGCTGAGGGCGCCATTGGCCACCTGCAGCAGGGCCGCCTGCTGAGCGGCCTCCAAGAATTCGGGATTGAGCTTCACCGGCGGCAACTTGTGCAACAGCCGCAGAAAGTTCAACCGATCCATCATCTTCTGGGCTGCTGCTGGGGTGAGGCGACCGGGATTGCAGATGGCAGCCTGAGGCTGCTCGGCGTAGATGGGACCAGCAAAGGTGCGGGTTTGGCGATCCAACTGGCAAAGAAAGCTAGCAATTGGCAGCTCCCCTGCCCGGGGAGGCTCTGGAGCCGTGGGGGATCCCTCCCCATTGCAGGCCGTCAAGAGACCAAGGCAGAGCAGAATGACCAGCCCTACCCCCCACCGCTGCTTTAAGCCAAGCAGCCGCTGCCAGCGCATGCAAAACTATCGGCCAGCGGGAGTGGGGGTGGGAGTGAGGCTAGGGGGGCTAACCGTGCTGCCGCTGCTCCCGTCGCAGGCAGACAACAGCCCTAGGCACAGGAACAGAGCCAGGGTGCTCAAGAGCTTGCCGGTTCCTGGGGTAGGTTGGAGTGTAGCCATAGTAACAAATCTCCAAGACGCCGCTGGGTTTGACTCCGTTTTATCCCATAGGGGGGAGTGCCAAGGCTCCTGTCGTAGTGCTGCCACGGATCCCCGCACCTATTTGTCTTGGCTGCCGAATCTGGCTGCTCAAGGGATGATCTGAAACTCCAGGTTGTGGGTCTGGAGCAGGTCGATTGTCTCGTGGTTGGTGATGTTGGTGTCAGCCAGCTCCAGGTTGTAGAAGTCGATAAACTCCTCGCCGTCGAAGTAGGGGCCAGCGTGCCAGGTGCCCAGCTCCAGTTTGATGAAGCAGTCGCCAGCCACTCGAAAAGCTTGAATCCCGTCCACCTGCAGCTCGTCGGCAGGCAGCGCGACGGCGATGAACCACTCCTTGCCGTGCAGGGATCCTAGGCACTGGGTGCAACGGGTGTGGCGGGTTATTTGGCTGAACTTGAGGCCAGGACGGAGCAAGCGCATGAGGTAAAAGCGGGGCTGGCCCTGATTCAAAAACAACTGGGCATCTTAGCTGTCGAAAGGCTTGTCGTCGGGATCAGGGTAGATCGCCTGCCCGTAAGGGGCAAAGTTGGTAGTGTCGCGTATTTTGTGGGTTAAGCATGGAGGGCGGAATGGACCGAGAGG
>NZ_JANSJL010000031.1:0-518 GCF_047502745.1 Synechococcus sp. F70.1 | reverse complement strand
CGGAGATGAGGTGTAAATGGATGTGATCCCGGATGAACCCCTTGTGATCGCCGGATTGCTGGGTCTGGCTCTCCTGGGACTCTTGATCTTGGCCGGGGTAGGATGGGGGGCGGGCGACGGCGACTAGCAAGAGATTCAAGTTGACAGAGTTAAACCTGCCTCCTTACAATCAAGATCGCTTCCTTTGGAGATGCCCCCATCGTCTAGAGGCCTAGGACACATCCCTTTCACGGATGCGACAGGGGTTCGAATCCCCTTGGGGGTATAGAGGAGAGGTAGCGACGATGCGCAGCTTTGCCGGCGCATCTTCTGTTTGACGTGGATTAGTTAAGCCAGTAGACGAGCAGCTGCATTTCTTCGGCTAGGCACTTTGCCTAGGCTAAAGTCAGCTCCGTCTTTAGCCGGTGTGCTCGATCAGGAACAGCTCCCGTCAGCTTGATGGGAAGTGACGCCTGTGGAGATCCCTCTGGTGGGGTAGTGGAGGTGAACTCTGCTGCTAGCTATAGGTCGTGGAAGCA
>NZ_JANSJL010000030.1:0-8199 GCF_047502745.1 Synechococcus sp. F70.1 | reverse complement strand
GGGGAGGGGGAATGGGCGGCTGCTTTGATTGCCGAGGCCATTGAGCTCAATCCCCGCGTAGCCCTTTATCATCACAACCTGGGCGTTGTCTATGAGTCTTTGGGGCAACTGGAAAAGGCTCTATCTTGCTATCGGCAGAGCCTGAGCCTCAATCCCAAGGCTTACCTTTCTGCCTTTCAAGCGGGCAAGATTCTTGTTAACCTAGGCCGCCACGAAGAGGCAATCTCCTTGCTGGGATCGTTGTTAGAAAATCCAGATCCACTAGCAGGGATCCCTTGGGCTGAGGTGCATTTTTATCTGGGGATAGCCCATCGCGAGCAAGGGGAACACAGCGCGGCTCTGGCTCACCTGGAAAAGGCATGGACTTTGGATCCTAACTTGGTGCAAGCCCGCTGGCTTTACCATCTCTATCTGCCGGCTATCTATCAGGATGAACAGGAGCTGCACCGCTTTCGCTTGCGCTTTGTAGAGCACCTGGATCGCCTCATTCAGGAGACGCCCCTAGACACCCCAGAGCAGCGGCGGCTTGCCTTTTTAGGCTCAAGCTGGGGAACGCCTCACCTTCTGCAGTACCAGGGCTACGACGACTTGGAGCTGCAGAAGAAATACGCTCAGTTGGTGCAGCGCATTGTGAAAGCCTGCTACCCCGATTGGGAGTATCTCCCCCGGCAAGCCCGGCCAGGGGATCCCATTCGCGTTGGGTTTGCCTCGGCCTCCATGCGCGCTTGCTCTTACAGCCGCCTTTCTTTGGGGTGGGTGAAGTACTTAAAGGCCAGCTCCAAGCAGCCTTTCCAGGTCTTTGCCTACCACTTGGATCCCAGAGTTGATTTCCTGACGGAGCAATACCGTCAGCATGCCGATGTCTTCCGCCACATTCCCACCGGCTTTGAAGAGGCTGCCCGCCAAATTTTGCAGGATCAGCTGGATGTTTTGGTGTACTTGGAAATTGGCCTTTCTCCTCTTATGTTGCAGCTGGCGTCCCTGCGGCTAGCCCCCGTCCAATGCTCCACCTGGGCTCATCCCGTTACTTCGGGACTGTCGACCATTGACTACTTTCTCTCCAGCGACCTCATGGAGCCTGAAAATGGGCAGGCCCACTACAGCGAAACCTTGGTCCGGCTGCCCCACCTGGGTACCTGTTTTGAAAAGCCCGTTTTGCCTCCCCAGAGACGTTACCGCCAGGACTTTGGTCTGCCTCAAGAGGCCGTTGTCTATCTCACCTGCCAGTATTTGGGCAAGTACCTGCCGCAATACGACTACCTTTTTCCGGCTATTGCTCGGCAAGTGCCCAGGGCCCAGTTTGTCTTCCTGGCCTTGCCCAATGCCGCCATTGGTCAGCGCTTCTGGCAGCGGCTTGCCTCCATCTTTTCCAGCTATGGTCTTGCGGTGGAAGACCACTGTCGAATCCTGCCCGCCTTGGATCATCAAGACTACCTAGATCTCAATCGCTGCGCTGACGTCATGCTGGACTCCTACGGCTGGTCGGGCGGGATCACCACCCTGGAAGCCATTGCTGCCGGCTTGCCGGTGGTCACCTGCCCTGGCCGGTTCCTGCGGGGCCGCCACACCCACGCCATCCTCAAAAGAATGGGCCTTGAGCTTCTAATTGCCCCAGACCTCCAGCGCTACGAAGAGCTGGCCGTACAACTGGGAACGGATCCCCAATTTCGGCAGCAAATCGCTCAGCAAATCCAAGAGCGGCGCGACTTGCTTTTTGAGGATCAAGACTGCGTGGCGGCCTTAGCTCATTTCCTGCGCCAGGCTGTCTGCCAGAAGCTGGCATGCCATACTCTCCCTATAGAAGCCTCCTAGTCCCCCACAGCAAACCCTTTGGTAGAGTAGTACGGCTACTCCAGGGATCGTGGCGGAATGGTAGACGCTACGGACTTAAAATCCGTTGTTCCTCAAGAACGTGAGGGTTCGAGTCCCTCCGATCCCATTACTGCAGCCCTGTTTGCTCTAGCAAGGCAAGTAGAGCCGGAACCGGCACCCAGGCATCCTCCCGATCCAGCTCTGGGCTAGCCAGCAGGGCCACCAGGGCGGGGTCGCAGGTTGGGGCCACTAGGGGAAAGTAGTTTAGCCCCACCACCTGGGCAAGGCTCCAGAAGTAGGGGAGCACGGCATTGCTAGGGAAGATCTCGATGGCAATCGTGCCAGGCTGACAAAAGGCAAGGTTGGTCAGGCCCGCCCCGTGGATCCCCATGACTGCCTCTGCCCTTTGCATCAAGGCTATCTGTTCGGCTAGGGAAAGGGCTTCCAGTTGCACAGGCACAAAGCCCCAGGGGCGCAAGGCCTCCAGCACCTCCGCCTCGTTGATGACCCGCCGCCAGCGTGCAGCACGACGGCTAATGTAAACCCGCCGCGGCAACAAGGGATCCGCCGCCTGCCCCAGAGGAACCAGTTGCTGCAGCACCTTCCAGCCCCTGGGGGTTAGACACCCCACCGGCCCAGCCAGCGAGGGCACAATGAGGTTCTGCGCTTGCAGATGGGATCCCCCCACCTGCTCGAAGCTTAGAAGGCGTTCTGTGGGGATCCCCAGGGCAGCTAAGCTCTGCACCTGGAAGGGCTTGCCCTGGTAGCCATGGATCAAGATGGGAATGTCCTTTTCGAGGAAGCCGGCGCGGCGTAGGAGCTCGAGGGCGGGCAGGATGTCCACCATCCAATGGAAGTAGTTGACTGCCCCCAGGGGCAAGAGGGCAGCAGAGCCCTCCAGCGGAATTGGCGGCGGCAGGTGGGGCAAGTCCCAAATGGGGTGGTGTTCCAGGTGCTCCGACTTCCAGTCCCAGTCGAGAAACTCCGGCGGTGGCAAGCCGGGGGAGACATCGGCCAGCAACTCCCTCCTACGGGTAAGCACGGCGCTGGCAAAGCTGGCGTAGAGGTGGCGGGGATAGTGGCCCACGTGCACGGATCCCTGCGGGATCTGGACCACAAAGGTCTCGGCCAGCGGGATCCGCTGTGAGCGCAGCTTTTGCCCAAGGGCAGGGTCAGCCGTCGGAGGGGCTTGCCAGTAGAGAACCCCTTCTGGATCCAACACCTGGTAGCTGCCCTCGCCCGTGGCCTGGTGCCACTGCCGGGTGGTGAGGTAGCCCTGGCTGGGCACGGGCAGGGAGTCGCCGGCCCTGGGCGATGGGCTCTGGCAGGCCGGGGAAGGGGGAGCTGCCTCTGCAGGGATCCAGCGCTGCCGCCAGAGGCGATACCGCTCTTGCCAAAACTTGCCCGGGGATCCCTGGAGGGCTTGCTCCAGCTCCAGCCGCAGGAGGCTGTCTCTGCCGCTGCCTTCACACCAAGCCTGCAGCCACTGCCGCTCGGCAGCCAGCGCCTGCTGGAACTTCTCCCAAGCTGCCTGGGGGTCGTCCCGCCGCACCTGGGCCTCCGCCCAGTAGCTGTAGAGCTCCGCTGTCTGGGTGCCCCGCGCCGCTGCCTCCTGAAAGCAGGCCACCGCCTGCTCCAGCTTCCCCAGATCCAGCCAAGCCAGGCCCATCTGCACCCAGGGATCCCCCCAGTCCGGCCTTAGCCTCGCTGCCTCCTGGAGAGGGGAGAGCGCCTCGCGCAGCCGGCCCAACTTGAGCAGGGCCAGACCCCAGCGCCAAAAGCTTTCCGCGGCTGTTGGATCCCGGCGGCAAGCCTGCTCAAACCACTCTGCTGCTTCTAGCCACAGCCGACGGCGCTCCTGGACTCGGCCAAGGCGATGGGCGGCCAGCGCCTGCACAGGTTCTAGGTCGGCGGGAAGGGAGCCCTCCACCAGTTGCCGATACAAGGCTGCCGCCTGCGGCCAGTGGCCTCTTTCCCACAGCCCCTCCGCCAGCTCCTGCAGCCCTTTTGCCCAGCAGCGGCTAGCTTCTGGCTCGCTCAGGCCTTTTCCCATTAGCAGCGCCACCCCTTCCTGCCAGGTAAGCTGGGCTTCCAGCTCTCGCCCCAGGAGCAGGTAGGCGGCTCCCAGCCACCAGCACAGCAGGGGATGCTGGGATCCCTGCTCCAACTGCTGCAACAGCTCTTGGGCAACCGATTCATATGCTCCCTGCTCCCAATGGCTCTGGAGAGGGTCTTGGGCAAGAGGGGTAGAGGCCATGGCTTTTGCTGAGAAGGGAGCTGCGCAGGAGTGTTACAAACTGCAACAACCTCCCCACTCCGGGCGCATCCCCCTAGTATTCTAGGCTTGGCTTCTCCCTCAGGGGTCCGGCGTCCCTACTTCCTCGACGGCAAGAGGGGGGTGGAGCAGGGCTCGTGGTTTTGGTTGGAAACTTTTCGGTAATCGATAAGCGGAGTTTAAGAATCGATGGGTATCAACGCATCCGGCGGCGCCGTCCTCTCCAGTCCGCGTCTTTACCAAACTCTGCCCCTATCGACCATCTCCCAGGCGGAACAGCAGGATCGCTACCTGTCGCGCACTGAGCTAGATCGCCTCGAGGACTTTTTCTCCACTGGCCTAAAACGGCTGGAGATTGCCGAGGTTCTTGCGGCCAATTCTGAAATCATTGTCAGTCGGGCCGCCAACCGCATCTTCACCGGCGGCTCCCCCATGGCCTATCTGGAGCGGCCAGAAGCCACCCAGGATGAGAAAGAGGCCTTCAAGCTGGGCACGGCCTTCTACGTGGAATCCACAGGGGGCTTTATCGAGGCCATCCGCGACCTCTTCAGCGCCAGTGGCGTCGAGATCCCGCCCAACTTCCGCCCCATCAGCATCGCCCGCTACGGGGCTGCCAACATGCGCAAGTCGCTGCGGGATCTAAGCTGGTTCTTGCGCTACGTCACCTACGCCCTTGTGGCCGGGGATCCCAATATCCTTGTGGTTAACACCCGTGGCCTGCGGGAGATTATCGAAAATGCCTGCTCTGCCGAAGCCACCATCGTTGCCCTCCAGGAGATGAAGCGGGCCTCGGCCAGCTACTTCCGCAGAGATGCTGAGGCGGTGGCCATCATCAACCAGTATTTTGACGTCTTGTTGAGCGAGTTCATTGCCCCTGCCCCCTCCGACAAGCTGCGGCAGCGCAATGCCAGCACCGCCGACGGCCTGCCCCTGCAGGGACTCCAACTGCCTCAGGTCTACAGCTTGGCGGCAGAAAAAGTGCCCGTCTTTGCCATGAAGCCGGGGCTCTCCAACGCCGAGAAGGAGGAAGTGATCAAGGCTGCCTACCGGCAGGTGTTTGAGCGGGATATCCGCCGCGCCTATGGCCTCAAGCTGGCCGACCTGGAGTCCAAGGTGAAAAACGGCGAGATCTCCATGAGGGAGTTCATCCGCCGCCTAGGCAAATCAGACCTCTACCGCAAACAGTTCTACGAGCCCTACATCAACAGCCGTGTGGTGGAGCTGGCCTTCCGCCACTTCCTGGGGCGGGCCCCAGAGACCCGCGAGGAGGTGCAGACCTACTTTGCCATCGTCTCCAGCAAGGGCTTGGCAGGTCTGGTGGACGCCCTGGTCGACAGCCGCGAGTACAGCGACTACTTTGGCGAGGAGACGGTGCCCTACCTGCGCAAGCTGGGGGTGGAAGCCCAGACCAGCGCCAACTGGGGGCCCAAGTTCGACCTTTACAACTACGCGGCTCCTTGCCGCAAGGTGCCACAATTTATCACCCTCTTCGCCCGCTACAACCGTCCCCTGCCGGATCAGCACCCCTATGGTGTCGGCAACGACCCGCTGGAGATCCAGTTTGGCGCCATCTTCCCCAAAGAGACCCGCTCCCTCAACGCCAGCCCGGCCCCCTTCAACAAGGATGTCAAGCGCATCCTCATCCGGCGCGGCTTTGCTCTTACCAACGCTCGCACCAACCCCAAGGCGGTCGGGGATCCCGGCAGCCTTGGCCCCAAAGTCTTCAAGCTTACCCAGACCCCTGGGGATCGCAGCCGGCGGCTAGGGGTACGGGCTGGGATTGTTGGCAGCGAAGTCTCGACGCAAGCGGTCATCCGCGCCTGCTACCAGCAGGTGTATGGCTATGTGCCCTACGCCGGCCAACGGCTAACCCGCTGGGAAATCAAGCTGGAATCCGGAGAAATCAGCGTCAGAGAGTTTGTCCGCCAGTTGGCCAAGTCGGATCTCTTCCGCAACAAGTACTGGTCTAGCCTCTACGTCTGCAAAGCCATCGAGTTCATCCACCGCAAGCTGCTGGGCCGGCCCACCTACGGGCGACAGGAGATGAACCGGCTGTTCGACATCGCCTCCAAGCAGGGCTTCTACGCCGTGGTGGACGCCATCCTCGACAGTGAGGAGTACCAGCAGGTCTTCGGGGAAGATATCGTGCCCTACGAGCGCTACCTCACCCCTGCTGGCCTAGCGCGGCGGCGGATGCGCCCTGGATCCAGCGACATGGCCGTGGTTACCCGGCCCATCCGCACCGACGACGATATCCCCCTCTTCGTCAAGCTGGGCCAGCCTCAGGACAAGCCCTCCGGCGAGCTGGAAATCCAGCGGCGCGTCCAGCAAGGGGTGCCTAGGATTCGTCAGGAGATCCCTGTCTTCAAGCTCACCAGCTTGGCCAACAAAGCCGAGGTCAACAACCTCATCCGCGCTGCTTACCGGCAGATCTTCGAGCGCGACATGGACATCTACAACATCAGCGCCGAGCTTAGCTCTGCCGAGTCTAAGCTGCGCAATGGCGAGATCACCGTCAAGGAGTTTATCGAGGCGCTGGGGTGCTCCGAACTGTACCGCGCTGAGTTCTATGCCCCCTACCCCAACACCAAGGTCATCGAGCTGGGCACCAAGCACTTCCTAGGCCGCGCACCCCTAAACCAGCAGGAGATCCGCAAATACAACCAGATCTTGGCTACCCAGGGGTTAAAGGCCTTCGTGCGCGCCCTGCTCAACACCCAGGAGTACCGGGATCTCTTTGGCGAGGACACGGTGCCCTACCGCCGCTTCCCCACCCTGCCGGCAGCCAACTTTCCCAACACCCAAGAGCTGTATGGCCGCCTCACCAAGCAAAACAAAGAGTTGGTGGTACCTAGTTTTAGGCCGGTGGGGAAAAACGATCGCAGCTAGCTCCTTTTTGCTCTTGGGAGAGGGCTAGGCGGCGTAGCCCAAGTGTCGCAGTGCTGCAGGGGTAACTACCCGCCCGCGGGGTGTGCGCTGCAGATAGCCAATCTGCAGGAGATAGGGCTCGTACACCTCCTCGATGGTCTGGGGATCCTCGCCGGTTATGGCCGCCATTGTCTCCAGGCCCACCGGCCCTCCCCCAAACTGCTCCACCAGTAGGGTTAGCAACTTGCGATCCGTCCAGTCCAAACCCATGGGATCCACCTGGAACAACTCCAAAGCAGCAATGGCAACCTCGCGGCTGATGTGGCCATTGCCCCGAACCTGGGCATAATCGCGCACTCGCTTGAGAAGGCGGTTGGCTATGCGAGGCGTGCCTCGAGAGCGGCGAGCGATCTCCTCGGCTCCCTCCCGATCAATGGAGGTGTTCAAGAGGCGGGCGCTGCGCAACACAATTTCCGCCAGCTCGTGAGGCTCGTAGAAGCGCAGCCGCTGCACCTGACCAAAGCGATCCCGCAGCGGCGAGGTTAGAGCGCCAATGCGGGTAGTGGCTCCGATGAGAGTAAAGCGCTCCAGGGGTATGGAGGTAATGCGGGCAGAGCGGCCTTTGCCAATGGTGATATCGAGGCGAAAATCTTCCATTGCCGGATAGAGCAATTCCTCCGTAACCTTAGGCAGGCGGTGGATCTCGTCGATAAACAGCACGTCGCCCCGCTTGAGACGCACCAAGTAGCCAGCAATGTCGCGGGGGCTCTCCAGCGCTGGAGCCGTGGTCATGTAGAAGCGGGATCCCATCTCCGCTGCCAGCACTGCCGCCACGGTGGTTTTGCCCAGGCCAGGGGGCCCGTAGAACAAGAGGTGATCCAGAGGCTCCCCGCGGGCGCGGGCGGCTGCAATGGCAATCGAGAGCACTTCCTTGAGCTCCGTCTGGCCGATGTACTCAGCTAGGGTGCGCGGGCGCAAGGAGTCTTCCTGGGCTTCGCCAGCCTGAGCCTGGGGCTGCAGCAGCCCCCTTCCTGCTTCGCTTGCGTCAAGAGGCGACTCTGGGCTTCGTTCTCGAGAAGAAATAATTGCCATCTGTTACCTGCAGATACAACGGCCCAACTTTAACTTTAAAAGGCCAAAGGGGAAAACGTCGCGGTCTTTCTAGCCGCCAGGAGAATTGCGGCAACCAAAAAACCCCTGGCGCTGGGGCCAGGGGAAGTAGAGTCAGGAAACCTGGGGAAGCA
>NZ_JANSJL010000029.1:3328-64766 GCF_047502745.1 Synechococcus sp. F70.1 | reverse complement strand
AAAATTGGCCAGGTTGGTCAGCGCCGTCCACAGTGGGGTGCCAGGCCGTAGCTGCCCTTCCATGGGCGAGGGATCATATTCCCAAACGTTGGTGCCCTCGCCGGTAAAGAAGTTGATGCTTTGGGGGCCGTTCCGGAAAGTAGAAGCCCGCTGCAAGCTCCAGGGAGTGCCGGGGTGGGCTACCGTGGCCAGGCAAGCAATGGGGAAGCGCCCATCTCGGAAGCTGTGGTGGTAAACGGCCGTGGCCTGCACTGCCGCCGGGTTATCCCGTAGCGTTAGGCGTTGCCGCGCCTCGTTGCTGATGAAAATGGCCTGTAACCTGGTGGGGTCGGGGTCCTCGGGATCCCCGGGCGGCACCAAAGGCAAAGGCAAAGAATCGGTGCGGGTTAGTTCCAGCCGCTGCCCCACGATCACCCGCAAGCCCTCCACACGGGCCCGCCGCTCCCAGTAGCCATCCAGCCCCACCTCGGAGAGGGCGCCCCGCGGCGGCTCGTCGGCCGTGAGGGATTCACCCAGCTCGTTTTCGGCATCAGCCGGGATCGACTCACCTGCTCTGGCGTTGAACCTTTCGGCAAAGGTGGGCACGTTGCAGCCATTCTGCGGGTCAGGCGTTACGGGTGGACGTTCGTAGCTGGCTTTGGGGCCAAAGCGGTTGTCGGCCCGATACACATCGTCCACGTAGGGAGGGCAGGTCTGGTCGGCACCAGCCTGAAAACCACCGGCCTTGATCCGCCCAGGGCTGCGAGGGTTCTTGGCGTTGAGAGGAGAAGCCGCCCATCCCGCTGCGTCTTGCTGGTAATTCCCTCGGGGGCGGATGCGGCCAAAAAGGTGCAGCTCCAGCGGATCCAGGGCCACACTTTCCGGCTCTACCCCGTTTTGCACCGAGTCAAAGTTCAGGCTGTTTAGCTCAGGAGGCGGCTCGTTGGGCGGCACATCCGCCACGCCAGGGTGGGCATCGAAACTGAGAGAGTCGCTCACCTGCTGGCCGGCGTAGCCAATGGCTCCTGCCACCAGCTCCCCGAAGGCCGTAATCTCCGAGTTATCTGCAGGCATGTAGAAGCAGGATTCCTGGGAGCTGATCAGGAAAGCCCGGAACAAGTTGTTGGAGCCATACCGGAAAAAGAGGCTGCCGCCGGCGTAGATGGCGCCGTTCCAGTTGTAGCCGGGGGTGAAGAAGAACTCTACATCGCCGCGGCTAAAGATCCCCCACTTGTTGAGCAGATCCCGCTTCCGATCCTGCTGGAACTGCAAAGCCGAGATGGCGCGGGTGGTGGAGTCGGCCCCTTGAATGGGCAAGGTGACCGCGAAGACCTGGAAAGGCTTGTACAGCGCCGATCCCACCTGGAACCAGTCTCCCACGTTGGGGTTGATCGTCTGCTGAAGGGGGTTATCGTTGCAGCCAGCCAAGGCCGAGCCCTGCAGGGGGCCACTGCGGATCATCAGGCGCCGCGCCCGCTCCGTATCCGTTAGCCGGCTGTCCTCAAAGTCCCTGCCGCCGGCCCGACGGGTGTTGAGAATGGTGTAGGCAGTTACGGAGTCGTTGACGCCGTTGTTGTCGGTGTCCACCAAAAACCACCAGGCCGGCGCCCGCACCGGCACGGGCAGGGTTTGCCCGGGGTTGTTGGGATCCTCTACCTCGATGTTGGTTGTAATTACGAACTGGGTTTCATCGGGGAGGATGTAGGGATCGTTCTCATCCCGCGGGATCAGCTCTCCCGCCCCATCGTTAATCAAAGCCTCAACCAATTGGGCATCGGTGGGGTTGCTTGCGGGCAGGCGGGGATCGCGCAGCAAGTAGTCGATCTTGGCCCTGGCCCGGTCGATGGCGGCATTCAGTTGTCGGCTAACCGTCTGCTCCGCCCGCTCCACCTGGGTTTGGATGGTGCGCTGGGTAGATCGAGTGAGCAACCCCACGGTTACCAAGCTCAGCACCAGCACGATTAAAATCGCCACTGGCAGCACAAAGCCGCGCTCGCGGATCCTGCCCCGATCCACCGGGATCTTCAGAGAGCTGAGCAAGCGCAGGACAAGTTTGAGCAACAGCGGGGAAGGAGCAGACATGGCTGTATCCCGGAGTAGGCGAGTGCCAAGATAGCAACAGTATGCAAGGGATCCCGAGTCTCAGACATCCCCACGGGTGGGGGGAAGGGACAGCCTGCTCTTTTCAGGATTCCCAAGCTTTTACAAAATCCCCAGTTGCTGCGCTTTGAGCAGGGCGGTGACGCGGTCGGTGGCGTCCAACTTGCGGTAGACAGCGCTGGCGTACTCTTTCACGGTTTCGACGCTAATGCCAAGGCGGCGAGCAATTTGTTTGTTGGCTAGGCCCTCCTTCATCAGTTGCAGCACGCATAGCTCGCGGGGGGTAAGCCTGGGCAGCTCCTGGGGGGCGGGCAGCCAGTCGTGGTCGGGGTTGGCCAAGATCTGGCGGATAACGCGGGCCAATTCCGCCGGCTCGGTTTCTTTGGAGAGGTAGCCTTTGGCCCCCGCCCGCCGCGCTGCTTCGATTAGGGCCGGCTCGTGAAAAGTCGTCATCATCACCACCACCACCGGCAGGCCCAGCTCGACAATCTGCTGGCAGGCAGCGATCCCGTCCCCACCAGGCATGCGCACATCCAAAAGGGCCACGTCGACGGGGTGGTGGCGGCAGTACTCAACAGCCTGGGATCCGGTCTCGGCCTCGGCTACCACCACAAACCCCTGGGCTTCCAGGGCAAACCTCATCCCTAGCCGAAACAGAGGATGGTCGTCGGCAATGAGCACGCGCACAGGAGAAATCATAGGATCCCGGCCAGGAAGAGGGCACAACCTAATCTGCCCAAAAGAGGGATCCCCAATAAAGTGCCCTCACCCCCAGCCTAGAGAGGAGCTATTTTACAAAGACCATGCCGCGGGTCTTGGGGTTGAAGGTGGGATCCAGCCGGGTCTGAGCATTGTACAGGGCACCGGTCAGATCGGCTTCTTCCAGAAAAGCTCCCCTTAGATCAGCCCCGCGCAGATCGGCCTGGCGCAGGTTGGCTCCCGTCAGGTCGGCGCCGGCAAGAACAGCCCCGCGCAAATCGGCTTCGCTGAGGTTGGCTACCTGAAGATTGGCCCCTGTGAGATTGGCCTGCTGCAGGTTGGCTCGGCTGAGATCCGCTTCCCACAAAAAGGCTCCCCCCTGATCCGCGCTGCTCAGGTTGGCGCCGCGCAAGTCGGCCAAGTTGAGGATGGCCTGGGAGAGGTTGGCAGCTTGTAGATTGGCCTGCTTGAGGATGGCTTCTTTCAGGTTGGCCCCCCGCAAATCCGCTCCCGCCAGTACGGCTCCTGTCAGATCGCAGGCGGGACAATCTCGGCCAGGAAGAACGACTTGGGATCGACCCAGTTGGGCCTCGAGTTCCAGTTGGGCAAAAGCTGGAGGTGCCGGGATCCCCATCCCCCACAGGGCGAGGAGACTGAGACTGCCCCAAGACCGAGGCCAGGCCATCTGCTTCACGGAGAACCGTTTCCGCCCTCAAGGCGGCTGGCAGTGGGGGCAAAAGTAGGCTGAGCGGCTTGCCAGCTTGATCCGCTGAATCGGGGTGCCACACAGGCGACAGGGATCCCCTTCTCGACCGTATACCCACGCCTGACCCTGGTAGTTGCCGTTGAGCCCCCGCAGATCCCGGTAATCGCGCAGGGTGGTGCCCCGCTGCTCCAGCCCCGCTTGCAACACCCGGATCAAGGCTTCTCGCAGGCGGCTCTTGGCAGCGTCGGAAAGCTGCGAGGCAGGTGTCAAGGGGTGGATGCCGCTCAAAAACAGGGCTTCGTCGGCGTAGATGTTGCCCACTCCCGCTAGCAGCGACTGATCCAGCAGGGCGGCTTTGATGGGGCGGCGGCTTTTCCGCAAGGCGGCTTGGAAATAGGTTTCTGAAAAGGCGGGCGAAAACGGCTCTGGCCCCAGCCGCTGCAAAGCTGTGATCACTGCCTCCGGCTCCACCCCGGCAGGCACCAACCACATCTGGCCAAAGGTACGCGGGTCCACAAAGCGCAGCTCCCACCCCTGCTCCAGGCGCAGTCGAACCCGGGTATGGGCTGGCAAAGGCGCGGATCCCTGAACCCAGAGCAACTGCCCCGTCATGCCTAGGTGCACGCCGAGAACCGCTCCGGAGTCCAGGGATCCCAGAAGATACTTGCCCCGACGCTGCCACTGAGTCAAATAGGCGCCAGACAGCCCCTGCGCAAACTCCTCTTTGCCGGGGTAGGCCAGGGTGCGAGGGAGAAGCACTTCTGCCGCCAGGATGCGCAGGCCAAGAGTCAGGCACTGCAGATCCCGCCTGACGGTTTCAACCTCCGGCAGCTCGGGCACGGGAGGGCTTGGGTTTACTTTTTGGAAGCGGCTTTGGGCTTGGGCTCCTCCACCACTTCCAGCTCGTCTTCGCGGAAGTTGTTGGTGTTGATGTTGTAGTAGTTAACCTTGTCAAAGCGGACGATCACCGGGTAGAGAATGCCGCTGGTATCCACTGCCGCAACCGTCCCCACATCCCGATACCAGTAGGATTCTTTCCGCAAGACACGGACTTTGGCACCGCGCTGAATCGCCATAGAGGTTCTCTCCATTACCTGCCCTTCAGATTACCGCTCTGAAAGACTTATACAACCCCGGGCAAAAGCAGACTTTCGCTCGGCGTTGAGCCTTTCTTCCTGCTTCAGCGACCCGTGGCTAGTGGCAGAGTCCACCCCTACCACCCCGCCAGAGGGATCTCCACAGGCGTAACTTCCCCGCGAGCTGCAGGTAGGTGCTCCTTGCCCCCATAAGGCACACCGGCTAAAGACGGAGCCAACTTTAGCCTAGGCAAAACGCCTACCCAAGAAGATGTACCGGCTAGCCTACTAGCTCAGCCCATCTACGTCAAGGCAGAAGGTTGGTTATGCCACAAAGTGGCCAATTGTACGGACTCCGTCCCGCTTACGCGAACGGTGAATCAAGGACTAGAGGAGATCCCTAGTCGGCAAGAAGGCTGCGATTTCCGAATTTTTGTAACAGGGAAGGCAAAGCCTAGCCCCCAAGGCGAGAAGCGGCTGAGGTTGCGATCGTGAAGAAATGCAAAGTATACTGAAGGGCAGGTGCCGCTCGTGGAGGTTTCCATGTCCAACCCCAACCTGTCTGAGCCCAAGTTTGGCTTTAACGAGTACGCCGAGCGCCTCAACGGCCGCGCAGCCATGATTGGCTTTGTGCTGGCCATCGTTATTGAAGCGGTAACGGGCCAAGGCGTCGCCTCCTGGCTAGGTCTAATTCAGTGATCCCCCTCCGGCCCTAGCACCAGATCAAGCCTGCCGTGGAGCAGGCTCTTTGTTCTTTAGCTGATCCCTTCTTGGCGCTTGGCAATCGGCATGCGCCAGCCGGTGCCAAAGGCTCGATCGGTAACCCGCAGGCCAGGGGGAGCCTGGTGGCGCTTGAACTCAGCATTCTGCACCAGCCGCAGCACCTGCTGCACCGTGTCAGGTTCAAACCCCTGGGCCACCAGCTCAGCGGCCGACTGATGCTGTTCGATGTGCCGCTGGAGGATAGCGTCCAGCAAGTCGTAGGGAGGCAGGCTGTCGCTATCTTTCTGGCCGGGCCGCAGCTCTGCTGAGGGGGGCTTGGTGAGGATGGGGAGGGGAATCCGTTCCTGGTGGCGGTTGATCCAGCGGGCCAGGCGGTAGACCCAGGTTTTGGGCACATCGGAAATCACGGCCAGGCCGCCGGACATATCCCCGTAGATGGTGCAGTAGCCTACCGCCAGCTCCGACTTGTTGCCCGTGGTCAAGAGCAGCCGGCCAAACTTGTTGGAGAGGGCCATGAGCAAGGTGCCGCGAATGCGCGACTGCAGGTTCTCTTCCGTGATGTCAGAGGGCAGGCCAGCGAAGGGCTCAGCCAGGAGGTGCTGGTAGCTCTCCATAATCGACTGGATGGGCAGCTTCAGGGTAGGGATCCCCAGGTTCTGCGCCAGTTGGTAGGCGTCCGTCAGGCTGCCTGGGCTGGAATAGGGAGAGGGCATGAGCACCCCCAGCACCCGCCCCGGCCCTAGGGCGTCGGCGGCAATGACGGCAGTTACCGCTGAGTCAATCCCCCCCGACAGGCCCAGCAACACCTCGCGAAAGCCGCATTTGCTGACGTAGTCGCGGGTGCCTAAGACCAGCGCCTCGTAGAGCTCTGCTTCCGGCTCCGTTGGCCAGCGGGATCCCTGAACTTCCGGGCCTTCCTCAGGAGGGTGAACCAGCGCCTCCACATCTACCATCAGGCAGTCCGGCTGAAAGGCAGCGGCTTGGGCCACCACCCGGCCCCGGCAGTCTAGGGCGCAACTGGCCCCGTCGAAAATGAGGTCGTCGTTGCCCCCCACCTGGTTGACATAGAGGATGGGCAGGGCGTGCTTGCGGGCCAGGGATCCCAGCATCTCCACCCGCAATTTCTGCTTGCCCAGGCTAAAAGGCGAGGCCGACAGATTGATGAGCAAATCGGCGCCGCAGCGGGCCATCTCGTCTACCGGATCCCGGTGGTAGCGGCGGTGCTGCCAGAAGTCACGGTCGTTCCAGATGTCTTCACAGATGGTGAAACCCAGGCGATAGCCGCCGTACTGGACGGGCTGGGGCTGGGATCCCGGCTCAAAGTAGCGGTCTTCGTCGAAGACATCGTAGGTGGGCAAAAGCGACTTCTGGAACCAGTGGCGGATCTGCCCCCCCTCTAGCCAGGCCGCGGCGTTGTAGAGAGGCCGCCCCTCCGGCAGGGGGTTGGGCTGCACGGATCCCACCACCACCGGAATGCTATCCCGCAGCCGGTCAGCCAACTGCTGCAAGACTTGGCCTGCCCTCTCGACTAGAGCAGGGTAGAGCAGCAGGTCCCGGGGCGGGTACCCCAACAAGGCCAGTTCAGAAGTAATCGCCAGCTCTGCCCCCTTGGCTGCTGCCGCCTCGACCGCCGCACGGATGCGCTCGGCATTGCCGCTAAGATCACCAACGGTATAGTTAAGTTGCAACAGCGCTACCTTCACTTAGCTCCCTTGGTCGAGAATGGCGGACTCCACGATGATACGCCAGCTCAGACTTAGGTCTGGCTAGAGGCGGGTTGCACTGTTGCCGGCAACTCGGTTTCGGCGTCTGGGTGGAAGTAGCGGTAAATCTGGCGGGCCAGCTTGGGGCCAATGCCTGGCACCTGGGCCAACTGCTCTTCGGTGGCCACTTGAATGCGGGCAAGGGAGCGAAACGCCTCCATGAGCAGCTTTTGGCGCTGCTTGCCTAGGCCAGGGATCTCCTCCAAAACAGAAGCCTGTTGGCGCAGTTTCCGCTGCTGGCGATGGTAGGCAAGGGCAAAGCGGTGGGCCTCATCCCGTAGGCGCTGCAATAGCAGGCGAGCTGGATCTTGGGGTGGCAGCCGCAGCGGCTCGGGATCCCCAGGCCGAAAGATTTCCTCCTCCCGCTTGGCCAAGGCAATGACCGGCAGGTGATCCAGCCCCAGCTCTGCCAGAACAGCCATCACGGCAGCCAGTTGCCCTTTGCCCCCGTCGATGAGCACCAAGTCCGGCTGATCCTCAGGGGTCATTTTGCTAAAGCGACGCCGCGCCACCTCGGCATGGCTGGCAAAATCGTCGGAGTGGCCAGGACGCACCTCGGGGTTGCGAATCTTGTAGCGGCGGTAGTGCTGCTTGGCTGGCAGGCCGTCGATAAACACCACCTGGCTGCCCACCGCATCGGATCCCTGAATGTGGGAAATATCGTAGGCTTCCAGGCGGCGGGGGGCTGACGGCAGATCCAAAACTTCTGCCAAGCGCTCCAGGGCTGCTGCCTCCCGGTCTGCCAAGCGCTGGCTGCGGGCTAGCTCCAGCTGGGCGTTCCGCTCCACCAGGTCAATTAGCTCGGCTTTACTTTGCCGCTGGGGGGCAATGAGACTGACTTTGCGCCCCTTTTTTTGGCTTAGCCAAGACTCGAGAAAATCGCGATCCGGCAGCTCGTACTGCGTCAAGATTTCCGAGGGAATTTCCACCGGATCGCAGTACTGGTAATGCTCCTGCAAAACCCGCTGCAAAATCAGGGCTGGATCGTCGCCCCGGTTTTCGGCCACAAACCCCAGCCGACCCACCAGCTTGCCCGCTCGCACCTGAAACAACTGAATACAAGCCCGCGAGTCGTCCATCGCCAAGGCCAGAGCATCGCGGCTAACTGTCGAGTTGGGCAAAGACACCTTCTGGGATTCGCCCAACTGTTCTAGGCCGCGGATTTGATCCCGATACCGCGCTGCTGCCTCGTAATTTTCTTGCTCGGCCGCCTGGGCCATTTTCTCCTTCAACTCCCGGATGAGCTCGTCCGTCTGCCCCTGGAAGATCATCGCCACTTGAGCAACGGTCTTGCGATACTCCTCGGGGCTGATCAAGCCCTGACAGACACCAGGGCAACGCCCGATGTCGTAGTTCAAACAGGGGCGGTCTTTGTAAAGTGGCTTGGGACGCTGGCGCAAGGGAAAAATCCGCTTCACTAGCCCAAGGGTGTACCGCAGCAGGCCTACATCGGTATAGGGCCCGTAGTACTTATCTTGATTTTGGTCGAGACGGCGGTGGCGGGTAATGTAAATCTGAGGGTAAGGCTCTGACCATGTAATGCACAAATAGGGGTACTTCTTATCCTCTTTGAGGAGAACATTGTAGGGTGGCTGATAGGTTTTAATCAGATTGTCTTCTAGAGCCAGGGCCTCACTCTCGTTATCAGTTACAATAAACTCGATCTCGCACACCTGGGCTACCATGCGCTGAATGCGAGGGGGGAGATCCCCAAGGCAGCGAAAATAGGATCGCACCCTGGAGCGCAACTTCTTAGACTTGCCCACATAGAGGATTTGATCGCTGGCATCTCGCATGAGGTAGACACCAGGCTCAGCCGGGATCTCCTTGAGCCGACTCTCCAGAAGCTCTGGGCTTTGGATGAGAGGGATAGTCATAGCGCTAGCCTCAGGGATCCTGGTTTTGCCCCCATTCCCTTTTCCGGCGGAAGGAGGGGAGTCAAAACTGTAACCCCAATCTAGCAACAGCCCCGCACCGCAGAGTGCAAGCGAGCTGGCTCAGGTAATATGGCTTGGCCAAGAGGGGTTTAGGGGTGAATCTGTACCGGGATCTGCTGCAGCCGCTACTGTTTTCCGGGCTAAGGGCTGACCCAGAAACCCTCAAGGTGGCGCTCCTACGCACCTTGGAGTGGCTAGATGTTACCCAGGCCACGGGGATCTTGAGTCTTTTGGAACGCCTCTTCTGCTATCGGGATCCCTGCTTGGAGGTGCGGCTGTGGGGGCTGAGCTTCCCCAATCCCCTGGGTCTAGCTGCGGGCTTGGATAAGGACGGCGTAGCTTTGGGAGTCTGGCCCTACCTGGGCTTTGGCTTTGTGGAGGTGGGCACCGTCACTCCCCAGCCCCAGCCAGGCAATCCAAAGCCGCGCCTATTTCGGCTGCCCCAGGATCGGGCTGCCCTCAATTGCATGGGCTTCAATAACCAGGGAGCAGCAGCTTTGGCCGAACGGCTGCGCCGGCTGCGTCAACGTCTTATCCCCATTGGCGTCAACCTGGGCAAAGGCAAAGCCACGCCGCTGGAAGCCGCCGCCACCGACTACCTGGCCAGCTTTCGGGTGCTGCGGGAGCTGGGGGACTATTTTGTGGTTAACGTCAGCTCCCCTAACACGCCAGGCTTGCGGTCCCTGCAGGCTGCCCAGCACCTGGAGCCCATCCTGGCCGCTCTCCAAGAGGAAAACCAAGCCAAGAAGCCTCTTTTGGTCAAGATTGCCCCCGACCTAGACTGGCCAGAGATTGACGCCATTCTGGAGCTAGCTCAAGCCTACGGCCTGGCTGGGATCATCGCCACCAACACCACTCTGCGCCGCGACAACCTGAAAACCCGCTTCCTCCCTGGTCTAGGGCCTTTGACAACAGCAGCCGGCGGCATCAGCGGCGCCCCGCTGCGAGAGCGCTCCACCCAGATCATCCGCTACATCCACCAGGCCACGGGGGGACAGCTGCCCATTATCGGCGTGGGGGGCATCTTTACCCTAGACGACGCCCTGGAGAAGCTTGCTGCCGGCGCCAGTTTGCTCCAGGTCTATACCGGTTGGATCTATGAAGGGCCAAGCCTGGTTCCTCGCCTGCTGCGCGGCCTTGCTGCTAGCCGGCAGGGAGCCTGCTCGATCCCATCCGGGCGTAAGATTGTTGGTTAAGGATCCCCAAGGGAGCCTGCCGGTGAGCCTGCTGCAACACCTTTTCAAAACTTCCCATCCCGTGATCGGAGTGGTCCATCTGTTGCCGCTGCCCACCTCCCCCCGTTGGGGCGGCAACCTGGAGCAGGTTATTGCCCAAGCGGAACAGGCCGCCACGGCCTTGGCTGCAGGGGGCGTTCACGGGATCCTGGTCGAGAACTTCTACGATGCCCCTTTTGCCAAGGATCAGGTAGACGCGGCGGTGGTGAGCGCCATGACGGTAGTTGTCCAGCGGATTAAGACGTTGGTCTCCCTGCCCATCGGGATCAACGTCCTGCGCAACGATGGCTGTAGCGCTCTAGCCATTGCCGCCTGTGTGGGGGCGCAGTTTATCCGCGTCAACATCCTCTGCGGGGCAATGGTGACCGACCAGGGCCTCATCGAGGGGAATGCCTACCGCTTGCTGCGCTACCGCCGCGAGCTAGGGGCCCAAGACATTAAAATCTTCGCCGATGTGCTGGTGAAGCACGCCCAGCCTCTCGGCCCCATTAGCCTTGAGGCGGCTATCCTGGATACAGTGGAGCGAGGTCTTGCCGATGCCATCATTGTCTCCGGCGAGGCGACCGGCAAGCCGCCTCTTTTGGAAGATCTCAAGCTAGCCCGCCAAGTTGCTCCTCAGGTACCCCTTCTCATTGGCTCAGGGGCCACCGCTGAGAACATCGGCACCCTCATCCAGCACGCCGATGGAGTGATCGTGGCTAGTTCCCTCAAGCGGCTGGCTCGTTCTGGGGGTATACTGACAGGCCATGCAGAGCTTTTCCCCCTCATTGACCCCATTCGGGTGCGGGAATTTGTAGAGGCGTTGCAGCAGGCGGTAGGGGAGGGCCCCCCTGCCTCTACCTACTTAGCCACCCCTACTTCTAGTTGTAGCTAGACTTTGGGGGTTTCTCCCCATGCTGCCGTCTGACTACAGGGGCGGGGATTCTTCTAGTCCAGTACCTGAGTCCCTGGAGGAGAAGGCGTGGAGCCAGCTTAAGGATCAGGTTCCCCGCCTTTGGGTCGTCGACGACGATTCGGTGACTCGCTGCTTCGTGGGCGGGGTTCTCAAAGCCTGTGGCTACCAGGTGGAAACCTGGGAAGATGGCCAGATGGCCTGGGAGCAGCTGCAGGCGCTCGACGAAAGCCAGTGGCCGGATGTGGTGATCTGCGATTGGGTGATGCCCAAGCTGTCAGGGCTGGATTTTTGTCGCCGTCTCAAGGGATCCACCGCTGGCCAGTTTGTCTACTTCATTTTCCTCACGGCCCGCTCTGAACTCAAGGATTGCCTTCAGGGGTTGGAGGCGGGGGCAGATGAGTTTATCGCCAAGCCGGTGGCTCCTGAGGAACTGCGGGCACGGGTGCAGGCAGGGCTGCGTTTACAGCGGCTTGTCCAAGCTTTGGCTCAGGCCAACCGCCAACTGCAAGCCCGCAACGAGCTGTTGGAGTCTCTGGCTTTGACGGATCCCTTGACTGGAGCCTTGAACCGCCGCGCCCTTGACCAGGCACTGCCCCGTTTGCTGCAGCAGGTGGGGCCGCAAGGGAAAGCCCGCTACCTCTGCCTATTGATGCTGGATGTGGATCACTTCAAGCAGATCAACGACACCTACGGCCACTTCATCGGCGACTGCGTTCTCCAGGCCATTGTTGAACGGCTGCAGCAGCACCTCCGCCCCTCCAGCCTGCTCTACCGCTACGGCGGGGAGGAATTTGTCTGCGTTACCCCTGGTCTAAGCCCCTCGCGCTGTCAACGGTATGCTGAGTCGCTGCGCCAGGCTATCGCCAGCCGTCCCGTTGAGGTTTCGCCCCGTCGCAGCCTGCCCGTAACCATTAGCATTGGCGGGGTCGTGATTAGCGAAGATCACCCTCTGCCGCCAGAGGTTGCCCTCCAGCAAGCCGATGAGGCCCTCTACCAAGCCAAACGGGCAGGACGCAACCGGCTGCAGCTTTTCTGGCCACCAGCACCCTTTTCGGGGAATACGTCGGAGGAGGTCCTCTGAGGGGCTTTACGGGCTGCTGTTAGCTTCTAGGCTGAGATCGGCAGTGGGAGCAATTTTGCTGAGCTTAATCTTGGGATTGCTACTGACAAATTGCTGCAGAGTCCATTCATTCTTAAAGAGCAGAACCGGCCTATCCTGAACATCCTTGACAATCAGAGTGTTAAACAGACTGGGAAGATCCCGAAGGGCCTCCCAGCCGTTTTCTACCCAGCGAGCCAGCGTGTAGGGCAGCATCTCCAGGCGGGTTTCAACGTTGTATTCATGTTCCAGGCGGTACTGCAGCACCTCAAACTGCAACTGGCCCACCGCGGCCACGATTGGATCCCGTTTGGATTCGTCAAGGGAGTACATAATTTGCACCGCCCCTTCTTCCCGCAGCTCTGACACCCCTTTCTGAAACTGTTTAAATTTGGAGGGGTTGGGATTTTTGAGATAGGCAAAAAGCTCCGGGGAAAAGCTTGGGATCCCGGCGTAGCGCAGCTTTGGGCCAGTGTAGAGCGTATCCCCAATTGTAAAGAGGCCAGGGTTATTTAGGCCAATCACATCCCCAGGGTAAGCTTCGTCAATGGAGATGCGCTCTTGAGCAAACAATTTCTGGGGGTAGGATAGGCGGATTGGGCGGTTGAGGCGGGCATGGTTGACCACCATGTCTTTCTCGAACTTGCCGGAGCAGATGCGCACAAAAGCAATGCGATCCCGGTGGCGGGGATCCATATTGGCCTGCAGCTTAAAGACAAAGCCCGTGAACTCAGGATACTCTGGAGAAATCAGCCCAGCCGTACTTTCGTGGGGCATTGGCGGCAGGGAGTACTCCAAAAACGCATTGAGAAACAGCTCCACCCCAAAATTGGTCATGGCGCTGCCGAAAAAGACAGGAGTTTGTTTCCCAGCATGAACCTGTTTGAGATCCAAACTGGGCATAAGGCCATCCAGGATCTCCAATTCTTCCTTAAATCGGTAGTAGAGATCTTTTTCGATTAGGTCTTCCACTTGGGGATCCCCGAGTTTAATAACTGTATCTTTGACTCGTAGCCGTCCCCCAGAGACTCGCTCAAAGAAGTGAAACTCCTGGGTGCGTCGGTCAAACAAAGCTGTGAAGCGCTCCCCTGAGCCAATGGGCCAGGTAACAGGATAGGGCTTAAGGCCCAGCTCGCTCTCGATTTCGTCCATGAGCTCGAGGGGATCCCGGCTGGGGCGATCCATCTTGTTGATGAAGGTAAAAATCGGCAGCCGCCGCATTTGACAGACTTCAAACAACTTGCGGGTTTGGGGTTCTAGCCCTTTGCCGGCATCTTCTAGCATCACGGCGTTGTCCACTGCCGCCAGGGTTCGGTAGGTGTCTTCGCTAAAGTCCTGGTGGCCGGGGGTATCGAGGAGGTTGAGGCGAAAGTTGCGATAGTCAAATTGGAGCACCGTCGAGGTGATGGAGATACCCCGCTGTCTTTCCAGTTCCATCCAGTCGGAGGTAACCCGCTTTTGAGCGCGGCGGGCCTTCACGGCTCCAGCCTCCTGAATGGCTCCTCCGTACAGCAACAGCTTTTCCGTAAGGGTGGTCTTTCCAGCATCGGGGTGGGAGATGATGGCAAAAGTGCGCCGCTGCTGGATGGCTTTGGCCAGGTCTACTTCCTTCATCGTCAAGAAGCTCCTCTAGGTCAACCAGGGCGCTGGCAGCATCCAGTTTCCCGCCTTAGAGGGAGGAGAGAAAGCGGTGCAGTCGCTCCAGACCTTTTTCCAGGGTGACGCGGTCGGCGGCGTAGGAGAGGCGAATACAGTGATCGGCTCCGAAGGCCACCCCTGGCACGGCAGCCACATGGTGCTCTTTGAGCAGCCGTTGGCAGAACTCCACCGAGCTCAAGCCGGTCTGGCTGATGTTGAGAAAGATGTAAAATGCGCCCTCTGGCTCTGGACAGCTTACCTTTGGCAGGGTGCGGATCCCCTCCAGCATCAGATCCCGCCGCCGCCAGAACTCTTGGCGCATCTTTTCTACCGCTGGCGCTGAAAGGGGGCTGGTGAGGGCCTCTAGGGCACCGTATTGGGCAAAGGTGCAGACGTTGGAGGTGCTGTGGCTTTGCAGGCTGATGGCCGCCTCGACGATGGGCTTTGGCCCTGCCAAGTAACCGATGCGCCAGCCGGTCATGGCATAAGCTTTGGCAAAGCCGCTGCTAAGGATAGTGCGCGGCAGCAGCTCTGGAGAAAGGGATCCCAGGCTGAGGTGGCGAGCTTCGCCGTAGACAAGCTTCTCGTAGATCTCGTCGCAGACCACGTAGAGATGGGGGACCGAGAGGATCACCTCCGCCAGCGCCTCCAGCTCGTGCCGGTGATAGACGGCGCCGGTGGGGTTGGCTGGCGAGTTAAGAATGAGCAACTTGCTGCGGGGGGTGAGGGCCTGACGTAGCTGGTCGGCAGTGAGCTTGAAGCCCTGGGCCTCTTGGGTCTGAACCCGCACCACTTGAGCGCCTGCCAGAGCCACCATTTCGGGATAGCTGACCCAGTAGGGGACGGGCAGGATGACCTCATCCCCTGGATCCAGCAGCACCATGGCCAGGTTAAACAGGGTTTGCTTGCCGCCGTTGCTAATCAAGATCTGCTCGGGGCTATAGTCCAGGCCGTTTTCCCGACGCAGCTTGTCAGCTACCGCCTGGCGCAAGGCGGGGATCCCAGCGGTGGGGCCGTAGCGGGTTTTGCCTTCCTGCAAGGCGCGAATGGCAGCCGCCCGAATATGTTCAGGGGTGTCGAAGTCCGGCTCGCCGGCGCTCAGGATACAGACGTCCAGACCCTCTGCCTGCATGGCTTTGGCCAGGGCCGAGATCGACAGCGTTGCCGAAGGGGAAAGGCGGGCAACCCGTTGGGACAAGCCAGCAGCAGACACCATCAGTTGGGGATCCTGAGGTACAGTTGGGCTAGTTCTCAGCACCTAGGCTACGGCTGTCAAGAGGCGGCTGCCATCCACCAGCAGCAGCTTGTGACCTTCCCGCTCCGCCAGCAGATCCCAGAACTCCCCCGCTGTAGCCCCTGGCAAAAACCCTTCCAGGCGTAGCCGCAGGGGGGGAAATTGTTTGTTCCCCTGAGGCTTGCGCCGCACTGCTACCCAGATGTAGCCTTCGTGGGGCTCGACAACGCCGCGAATGTTAAAGCCTTCCTCCGCATCTTCAGGGGCAGGCAAAAAAGGCTCATCCTCTGCCGCTGGGTCTTGCTCCTCCTCTGGCAGAGCCAGGATGCGGATGACGCTCAGGCCCAGAGTGCCCCCCGAGCGCGGCTGGGGCTGCACGTAGTACCAGTAGGTTCGGCCGCTCTCAATACAGTGGGTGAAACGGCGCAGCAGCCCGGCGCGGCCAGGGGTGGCTGGGTACTCCACGCCATCGCTGGCAACCAGCGTCGCCTGGGCATAGGTCTTCGGGATTGGCTTCAGGGATCCCTTAATCAAGCCCAGCGCGCGGAACTGGTAGGGGTGGGCAGGGGGGGGAATAGGGTTCATAGGGCCTAGGCAACGAAGGCAGAGCCTCTAGGTCTTAACCTAATTAATTAATCTTATGGCGATAGCCTCCCCAAGAAGTATAGGAGGCTGCTAGTCCAGCAAAAATTGCACCCACTTTGGCGGCGGTGGCAGCGGACAGCGGAAGTGCTCCATGACCAAGGCTGCCACCAAATGCACAGTAAATGCATAGACAAGGGAGTTAAAGGCAATAAACCCTAGGACCACCACCTGAACCATCCAAGGTTCCGCCACCCAGTATAGGCCGAATCGGCCCAGAGACACGTCCAGCAGCCAGTTGGTCAGGCCAGTGAGCTGGATGGTGAGATAGATCCAGAGGTTTTCTCCCAGAAGCAGCGAGGAGAGCAGCAATTGGAAAACCAGACCAAAAGTGCTGAGGGCAGCGCCGCTGACCACCGAGAGATACCAGGAGAGGCGTTGCCGCCACAGGCAGGCACACCAATAGCCTAGAAGGCCGTAGGGAACGACATAGAGGATACTGCGGGTAGGCCCCATCAGCACCGTCAGCAGCAAGGCGGAGACCCCCAGCGCCATGGCCCCAGTGCGAGGATCCCAGCGCATCACGGCCAGTGCCACCGGGATAGGGAAAAACAGGCGCATAAGCGGGGCCAGCGGCGTGTAGCTCAAGATCCAGATCAAAGCGGCAGTGCTGGCCAAGAAAGCCGTCTCCACCACCCTCAACGCAGGAGAAGGGGGTGGCGAGGGGGGTGAAGGGGGAGAATCACCCTGCACAGGAGGCTCAGCTAGGAAAAGACAACTGTTCCCAGCTTAGGCCAGCAGTGGCCGAGTTGGCGGAGTGGGATCTTGGCGCCAGGCGCAAGCTCTGGCACCCTCCCAGCGCACCTGCCAAACTTGGCCTGCCACCGCCACTGCATCCCCTGGGCGCAACTTGCGCCCCCGCCGGGTTTCCACCTCGCCGTTGACGCGCACCTGCCCCGCCTGGATGAGCTGCTTAGCCCGCCCGCCGGTGGGGACAACTCCCGTCAGCTTGAGAAATTGACCCAGCTTAATGTAGGGATCTCCCCCTCCAGAAGCTCGAGCTGTTGTGGCCATAGCGTTCTTGCTCGTCGGCTAATTCCATTCTCAGGCGCTCTGCTGGCAAGGTGCTGAGATGGCCTAGGGCTGCAAAGCTGAGGTTGCCGGAGCTTCTACAGTCGACCAGAACTCGTAGGCGGCCTGGGAGAGTTTGGCAATCAGCTCCTCCGCTCTGGGATCGTTGGGGGTTTCCCGCTTCACCCACACCGCTGCTATGTAACGCCGCCCGTTGGGCAGATCGAGGATCCCGGCATCTCCGACCACCGAGCTAAGGGTTCCCGTCTTGTGGGCAATGCGCACTTCTGGGTCTAGGCCAGGGCGAAAGTAGGAGGGCCGCTGCGTGCGCCAGAGGATGTCCAAAAAGCGGTCGCGGCTGCGACGGCTAAGCAGGCGCCCCTGCTCCACTTGGCTGAGCAGCCAGACCATATCGCGCGGGCTACTGGTGTTGGCGCCCTCTAGATCTGGCAGCCATTGGGAGATCTGCGTGTGTTGCAGCCCCCACTGGCGAAACTTTTGGTTGAGGGCTTCTCGACCGCCCAGGCGATCCAGGATCAAGTTGGCGGCGAAGTTATCGCTGACGGTGCTCATGAGGGTGGCTGCCTCAAGAGCAGAGACCTGGGATCCCAGAGGACGGGTTTGCAAAAGGCCAGCTCCCCCCCCCTTGAGCTCTTTCCGCAGCGTCAGCTTTTCCTCTAGCCGCACCTGCCCAGTTTCCACTGCCTGCAAAAAGGCTAGGAGAATCGGGATCTTGAGGACACTAGCAGCAGGAAAAACCTGATCCGGCCTCACCCCCGCAAAGGCGCCAGTTTCCACCTCCCAAAACAAGGCTCCCACCGTCAGGCCCGGCTGGTCAGCCAGGGCCGCTAAGCGCTCCTGCAGAGCAGGGATTTCCTCTCCTTTGAGGAAGTCTGTGGGCAAGGCAGGGGGGGGATCCCCAGATCCTGCTGCCACCTGCTCTGTCTGGGGAGGGGCGGTGGATTGCAGCAGGCGCGACAGGCCAGCCATCGTCAGACCCAGAATTAGGCTGAAGCCCAAGCCCCTGAGCAGCACCTCCTTAAAAGCCCTGGGCCGGCGTAGGCGAGAGGGACGAGTTGCCCGTTGGCGCACTCGGGCAAGGGCCTTTTGGCGAGAAAGGCGCAAGAGGGATCCCGCAGCAGGTAGCAGACGCTCAGAAGCAAGGTGTTGATGAGGCCCTGCCTGCCGGGATCTTTCTGGAGCTGAGCTGCTGCCTCTTCCCTCCCTTCCTCTAGCCATGCCTGCCCCAACGCCACTCTTTTGGCCAATAATGGCAACTTGCCTCCGGAACCTCAGTTTAACAAAGCACCCCCTGGCCAACCCAGCCATAGCCGGGGGGAACCTGCCCTGCTGTAGAGGAAGCAGATTCGGAGGGGGGCTGGTTGGCTATCCTGAAAGTAGGCTTTTGGGAAGAACTTTCCAGCTCCTGCGCTTGGTTCCCCACCCCACCGCTGGAGCTGGGGGAGGCGACGATGGCTAACTACAACCGCGGCATTATGCAGTTCAAGGGGGCGGATAGCCCCATTGTGGTGCTGATCTCAGCCAGCGTTGTGGCGGGGGTCGTCTCGGCCTTGATCTGGTGGGCCCTGCACTTTGCCTACGCAGCTTGAGATGCCATCTCTGCAACCCGGGGAGGTGGAGGTAGAGGCGGCAACCGTCGAGGGGCAGCGACTGGGCTGGGAAGAGGCAGTTCAGCAGCGCCTGAGGCGTTCTTTGCTGCAGTGGTACCGCAAGGAAGGCCGGGATCTGCCCTGGCGGCGCACCCGAGATCCCTACGCCATCTGGGTAGCGGAAGTGATGCTGCAACAGACCCAGGTGGCTACCGTGATCCCCTACTTTCAGCGCTGGATGGAGGCTTTGCCCGGGATCCCCGACTTGGCGGCAGCCTCCCAAGAGCAGGTGCTGAAATTGTGGGAAGGCCTGGGCTACTACCGGCGGGCGCTAAATCTGCACAAAGCCGCTCAAATCCTGATGCGGGAACATGGAGGGCAGTTTCCCCGCGATCTGCAGCAGGTGCTGGCGCTGCCAGGGATCGGGCGCACAACGGCTGGGGGCATTCTCAGTGCTGCCTTTGACCTACCCCTGCCGATTTTGGAGGGGAACGTCAAGCGGGTGTTGGCTCGCCTGGTGGCTTTGCCCCAGCCACCAAGTCGCTGCCTGCCTCTCCTGTGGCGGCTTTCGCAGCAATTACTGGATCCCGAGCAGCCGCGCACCTTTAACCAGGCTCTGATGGACTTGGGCGCTACTGTCTGCCGGCCCAGGCGGCCTCGCTGTGGTCAGTGCCCTTGGCAGGCCGATTGCGCCGCTTACCATCGAGGTCAACAGCACCACCTGCCTATGGCTGAACCCCGTCCCTTGCGCCCTCACAAACAGATTGCGGTGGCCATTGTCCTGCGGGAGAACGAGATCCTCATCGATCGGCGCCCGGAAAGCTCGATGCTCAGCGGCCTGTGGGAGTTCCCCGGTGGCAAGATCGAGCCGGGAGAAACCCCTGCGGAGTGTGTGGTGCGGGAAGTGAAAGAGGAAGTGGGCATTGACATCGCAGTGGTAGCGCCGCTAGCCACCGTTGAGCATGCCTACACCCATTTCACCATCACCCTCATGGCTTTTATCTGCCGCTATTTGGGCGGAGAAGCTCAGCCTTTACAATGCAGTGAAGTCCGCTGGGTCAAACCGGCAGAGCTGTCGCAGTTTCCTTTTCCAGCAGCTAACCAAAAGCTATTTCCCTACCTGTACACTTGGCTAGAAGAACACGGGCTTTACGTGGAGCCCAGAAGATCTTCGCTGGGATGATACCTAATTGCTGCAGTGAGGCGCAAATATGCTGGTCACTTTGGAGAAAGCAGGGGAGATTCTCGCCAAGGGATCCCATACGGCCATTCCGACCACCGATGGCAAGGTCGCTCTGGTGCCTAAGGGAAAAGAAGACCTCAAGCTAACAGCCACCGAAGCCATTAACTTGATGTTTTACGTCGTTCGCTCCACTGAGCCTCCGGAAAAGGTGATGGTGCAACTGCAGGAAGCTGTGGCCAAAGCACAAGCCCCCGATCCCGCCGAAGAGCGCGCCAGAAGATATCGGGAAATCCGCGGCGTCTAGCCGGAGGGGGCGCACGCATTTTGGCCTAGAGGCGGCTGCGCAGTTTGTAGCTCTCTAGAGTGTTGGCCAGCAGCATGGTTACCGTCATCGGCCCCACGCCACCCGGTACGGGTGTGATGGCGGCAGCCCGCTCTTTGACTGCCTCGTAGTCCACATCTCCCACCAACTGCTCCGACCCGTCAGGGCCTTGGATGCGGTTAATGCCTACATCGACAACCACGGCTCCTGGCTTTACCATTTCTGCCTTGAGCAGGCGGGGACACCCCACCGCCATGACCACAATGTCGGCACTGCGGGTTACTTCGGCCAAGTTGGGTGTGCGGGAGTGGGCCATGGTAACCGTGGCGTCGGCGGCCAACAGCATCAAGCTCAAGGGCTTGCCCACCAGAAGGCTGCGGCCGACCACCACCGCTTTTCGTCCGGCAACCGGGATCCCTTCTGCCTCCAGCAGGCGCATCACGCCTAATGGGGTACAACTGCGCAGGCCGGGCTCGCCGCGCACCAGCCGGCCCAGGTTGAGGGGGTGGAGGCCGTCCACGTCCTTGGCAGGATCGATGGCTAGAAGAGGCGGGATGGGATCCCAGCCAGGGGGCAGCGGCAGTTGCACCAGGATGCCATCGACGCGCTCGTCCTGGTTGAGTTGGGCAATGGTGTCGAGCAGATGGGCGGGGGAGTCCTGGGCGGAAAAATGGCGACCAAAGGAGGCGATGCCCACCCGCTCACAGGCCCGCTCTTTGCCGCGCACGTAGGCAGCACTGGCAGGATCCTCTCCAACTCGCAGCACTGCCAACCCTGGGGGGCGCCCCACCCGCGGGAGCCAAGCTTGCACTTGGGCGGCCATCTCGGCTTGCAGGCGAGCAGCTAAGGCTTTGCCATCCAAGATCTTGGCAGCCATGGAGGGCGCCCCACGAGGTCTTGACAACTTGACTATCTTCAGGAGCTCGGCTCCCTTCGTCAAGCCTTGCTGCCGTCGAGAACCAGCAGCACGGGCATTGATGTCCCTAGAACTCGCGCAGCTCTTCTTCGTCGTCGGGCCCTAGCTGCTCAATGATGATCTCCACCTGCTGCCGTTTTTCCTCCAAAAACTCGGCACAGCGCTTTAGAGTTTGGGCGGCCTGCTGGAAGCGCTCCACCACCTCCTCCAGATCCAGCTCCCCCGATTCAATCTGGGCAATCAAACTTTCCACTTCGGCAATGGCTGCCTCGTAGCGCCAGGGATCCTCACGTTTGCGGCGGCTCATGGCTCTCCTCCACTCGAACCCAGAAGCTTCCCCCGGCCAGCTCTATGCGCAGGCGAGTCTGAGGCGGCAGGCAGGGGTTGCGGACGAGAGATCCCCGCTCGTCGCGCACGAGGGCGTAGCCCCGCCGGAGGACGGCGGCGGGATCGAGGGCTTGGAGGTGCTGCTGGAGAGCTTGGTGGCGCTGTTGCTGCTCTTGAAGGCGATGGCGCACGGCCTGAACTAGGCGCTGTTGCCGTTGCAGTAGGTGCTTCTGGGCCTGGTGCAGCAGCCGCTCGGGATGAATTTGGAGCAGACGGTGGTGGGCATGGTGCAGGCGCTCCTGGGCCTTCTCTAAAACCTGCAGGGTGCAGGTGACCAGCCGCTGCCGGAGCTGGGATCCCTGGCGCTGCAATTCCCGCAGATCCGGCACAACCCGTTCGGCTGCCGCTGTGGGGGTGTGGGCCGCATAGTCAGCGGCGTAGTCCGCCAAGGTCTCATCCCGCTGGTGGCCGATCCCAGTTACCACCGGAATGCGGCATTCGGCAATGGCCCGCACCACCCGTTCATCGTTAAAGCAGGCCAAATCCTCGCCGGCTCCGCCTCCTCGGGCAATCAGCAGCACCTCCGCCCGCCCATCCCGTTCCACCCGGCGAATGGCCCGCACAATGGACTCAGGGGCCGCTTCCCCTTGCACTTGAGCTGGCGAAAACAGCACCCGCAGCCCCGGGTAGCGCTGGTTGAGGGTGCGGCGGATATCTCCCCAGCCGGCGGCGTCGGGAGAGCTGACGACGGCAATGCACTGAGGGTGGGTGGGCAGGGGCCGCTGGTTGTCGAACAGGCCCTCGGCGGCCAGGCGGGCCTTGAGCTGCTGGAATCTCCACGCCAGGAGGCCTTCCCCTGCTGGCAGCAGTTGCCAGATGACCAGGCGGTAGTAGCTGCCGCCGCTGTAGATGCCAACTTGCCCCAGCGCCAGCACCTGTTGACCCACTTTTGGCCAGAAGCTGAGCCGGGCCGTCTGACTTTGCCACACAACCCCCCTGAGGACGTCGCCGCTTTCTGGATCCACCAGGGTCAGGAACAGGTGGCCCGTGTGGTTGCGCTGACAACTGGAGACTTCCCCAACCACCCACAGCCGGGTCAAGTAGGGATCCCCGCCCAGCAGCGACTTGAGGTAGCGGGACACCCCCCCAACCGAGAGGAGGGGAACTTCCTCGCCCAGCAGGGACTCTATCACCTCCTCCAGGTTACTGCGGTTAGCCAGAGCCCTTGCTTGTGGATCGGGATTCGGCATACGCAGCTCCCGAATACCGCTGGGAATGTCCGAGACCCCATCTAGAATAGGCGACGACAAACCAAGGGAGGAGGTGGCTACGGTGACTTTTGCCCATTGGCTGGGGCTGGGGGCGCTGCTGGGCCTGTTGGCGCTGCTCTGGCAGATTCGACAGATCCTGCTGCTGGTGTTTGCAGCCATCGTCCTGGCAGTAGCCTTGGATACTCTAGCCCAGATTCCCCAGCGCTACGGCTTTCGCCGCGGCCCCTCCCTTCTCATCACGGGCTTGACGGTTTTGGTGGGCGCGGTCTTGGTGGGGCTCATCGTGGTGCCGCCTCTACTGGAGCAGTTGCGCCGGCTGTTGACCGACGTGGTGCCTGCGGGGATTGTGCAGGCGCAGCGGCTGTTTGAGAGCCTAATCCTCTTGCTGCCGACCGACCTTGAGCTGCCGACGCTGCGGGAGTTGGCCAATAGTCTTGTGCCCCAGGCCACCGAGTTGGTGCGCCAGGTGCGCGACTTTTTCTCCCAGTCCTTCACTGCTTTCTTTGCCACCCTGCTCAACTTCTTGTTTGTGCTCATCCTCACCATCTTGCTGTTGTTAGATCCCCCGGCCTACAGCCGCGCCTTTGTTTCCGTTTTCCCGGCCTTCTACCGCCCCCGCGTTCGCTACATCCTCAAGCGCTGCGAGCTGGTGCTGCGGGGCTGGCTGGTGGGGTTCTTGTTTACCAGCACCTTGGTGATGGTGCTAAGCGGCATTGGCCTCTGGATTTTGGGTGTGCCCCTGATCCTAGCCAACGCGGTGCTAGCGGGCCTGTTTAACTTCATCCCCAACATTGGCCCCACCCTGAGCGTGGTTGCCCCAATGCTGGTAGCCCTCACCGACGCCCCCTGGAAGTCCCTAGCAGTGCTAGGGCTGTACATCTTCATCCAGCAGCTTGAAAGCAGCGTCTTTACCCCGCTTGTCATGTCGCGCCAGGTGTCGCTTTTGCCCGCCTTGACGCTGATAGCTCAAATCACCTCGGCCTTTTTCTTCGGGGTGCTGGGCCTATTCTTGGCCGTGCCCTTGGCGGCCATCCTGCAGGTGTGGATCCAGGAGGTGCTGATTCGAGATGTGCTGGATCCCTGGCGAGGCCCGCGAGCCCGCCCCTTGCTCCTGTCTGAGCTGGGAAGGGATGGGAGCTCGCCCTCCCGGCAGCCGGAGAGAACAGATCCCAAGCTGCTCCCCCCCTCGGGCGGAGAGGTTTAAAGCGTCAAGCTCCTTAACATTTGTCCTAGAACCGCAAAAGCGCTCCTATAGTGAGGATCCCCCTCTCCGTGTTGGGATGGGAAGCGCCATGTCCCACTTCACCACCCTGCAAGTGCAGATTAAAGATGCCGAGCTGCTGGAAGAAACCCTGAAGGAATTGGGCTACAGCGTGGAGCGGAACGCCAGCCTGCGGGGCTACCTCTGGAACCGCACCCACGCCGACTTGGTGATCCGGCAAAGGAACGGCTTCGACATTGGCTTTCGCCGCAAGGGGGATCACTACGAGCTGGTGGCTGATCTCTGGGGAGCCGGCATCGATCCCCAGACGTTCCTAGCGCCGATTTTGCAGCGCTACGCCTACAAAAGCCTGCTGCGCTCGGCCCAGCAACAGGGCTATGCCATCGAGGCGGAAGAGCGCCTGGAAGATGGCACTATCCGCGTGGTGGTGGGGCGCTGGGTGTAACTGAGCCCACCTCCGCCGATGAACGGCAATCCTCAGCCAGCGGTGGGGTCTAGCCCTCGCCCTTGGGATCTGGTGTTGGGAGGACAAGCTGCCGCCAGCGGTGCCCCGCCTTACGCCTTGGTCTTAGGGGGTCTTGAGGGGGCGCGGCGGCGGCTCACTCGGGGTGAGGAGGCGGTGCGTCTAGCCACCTTGCCCCAGTTGCTGCAGTACGGGCCGGCAGGTCTAGCGGAGCTAGTAGCAGCCCTGGCCGGCAACAGCTCCTGGGCGGTGCGCTTGGCAGCATGGCGGCTGCTCTCCCAGCTCGAGCAACCCGAGGCAGAGGAAGCTTGTCGGACCTACAGCCCCTTTCGGCCGGTGGGAGGAGCACAGGGGGTAATCGCGGCCTATCGGCGCGGGGAGCGAGACTTTGCCTACGCCGACTTGGAGGGAGCGGATCTGCAGGAGGCACGGCTGGGGGGTGCCAACTTCTACGAAGCCAATTTGAGAAAGGCTAACCTGCGCCTTTGCAACTTTAACGGCGCCCACCTGCGCCAAGCGGATCTGCGCCAAGCCAATTTGCAAGGGGCCAAGCTCAGTGGCGCCCTCCTAGAAGGAGCGGATCTGCGGGGAGCCGACCTGAGGGGGGTAAAAGTCAGTGGCACCAGCCTGCGCGGATCCCAGCTTTCAGACGCCACCCACTTGGAGGAGCGGCTGCGCCACATCTGGCAGTTGCAAAACTGGGGGGGAGAGGGGCAGGATCTGGCCGGCCAAGACCTCAGCAAAGCTGACCTGCGGGGGCTGGTGCTGCGGCAAATTTGTCTAAGGGGAGCCAACCTCAAGCGGGCGGATCTGCGCGGATCCAACCTGGAGGAAGCGGATCTGCGGGGGGCCAATTTGCAGCGGACAGATCTCCGGGGGGCCAACTTGCAGAATGCCGACCTAGAGGGGGCCGATCTCCGCGGCGCCGAGCTGCGCCAGGCCCAGTTGCAGGGAGCTAACTTGCGCCGCGCCGACCTCAGCGGGGCTAATTTGGAGCAAGCCAACCTAGAAGGCGCCCAGATCGAGGGCCTCAAGCATAGCGGCGCCCGGATTGCCGGCCTGATCTTCCCCGACGGCACCCCCCTCAAGCCTTGGTGGTGGTAGGCCGACCCTCCCTCCCGAATCCAAAGGAATCCCAAGATCCCCACGCCCTTCTCCAAACCTAGCTCACCATGGGAGTAGAGATACCTAGGGGGTGGAGCTATGGTTTTGGCAGAACAGCTCTCGAGAAAACCGCTCACCGACGAGGAACTGCGCAAGATCGACGCCTACTGGCGGGCTGCCAACTACTTGTCAGTGGGGCAGATCTACTTGATGGACAATCCGCTGCTGCGGGAGCCCTTGAAGCCAGAACACGTGAAGCCGCGCCTATTGGGGCACTGGGGCACTACTCCAGGGCTGAACTTTATTTACGTGCACCTCAACCGCATCATCAAGCGGGAAAACCTCAACGTCCTCTACATCACCGGCCCCGGCCACGGCGGCCCTGCCCTAGTGGCCAACACCTACTTGGAAGGCACCTACAGCGAGGTGTACCCCAACATCACCCAAGATGTCGAAGGTCTGCGCAAGCTCTTTAAGCAGTTCTCCTTCCCCGGCGGCGTGCCCAGCCATGCGGCTCCGGAAACCCCCGGCTCCATCCACGAGGGGGGAGAACTGGGCTATGCCCTGGCCCATGCCTTTGGGGCAGCCTTTGACAACCCCGATCTGCTGGTGGCCTGTGTGGTAGGGGATGGAGAAGCGGAAACCGGCCCTCTAGCTGCCTCCTGGCACTCCAACAAGTTTCTCAACCCCATCCGCGACGGGGCGGTGCTGCCCATTCTCCACCTCAACGGCTACAAGATTGCCAACCCCACCATCCTGGGCCGCCTCAGCCGCGAAGAGCTGCAAAGCCTGTTTGTGGGCTACGGCTACAAGCCTTACTTCGTGGAGGGCTCCGAGCCGGCAGAAATGCACCAGTTGATGGCCGCCACCCTCGACACCGTTATCCATGAAATTCAAGAAATCCAGCACTATGCCCGCAGCAAGGGGGATCCCACTCGTCCCCAATGGCCGATGATCATCCTGCGCACCCCCAAAGGTTGGACTGGCCCCAAAGAGGTGGACGGCAAAAAGGTCGAGGACTTCTGGCGCTCCCACCAGGTACCGCTGGCGGATCTGGCCCAAAAGCCGGAGCACCTCAAGATCCTGGAAGAGTGGCTGCGCAGCTACAGGCCAGAAGAGCTCTTCGACGAAAACGGCCGCCTGCTCCCCGAGCTGCAGGAGCTAGCTCCCAAGGGGGAAAAGCGCATGGGCGCCACTCCCTATGCCAACGGCGGCTTGCTGACGCGGGAGCTGAGGATGCCAGATTTCCGCCGCTACGCCGTAGACGTCCCGCGCCCTGGCACCACGGAAGCCGAGGCCACCAAGGTGCTGGGGCAATTCTTGCGGGATGTGATGAAGCTCAACCCCCACAACTTCCGCCTCTTTGGCCCCGACGAGACGGCTTCCAACCGGCTGGATGCTGTGTTTGAGGCTAGTGACCGCACCTGGGTGGCCCCTATCTACGACTACGACGAGCACCTCTCCCCTGACGGGCGGGTTATGGAGATCCTGAGCGAGCACGTCTGTCAGGGCTGGCTGGAGGGCTACCTGTTGACCGGTCGCCACGGCTTCTTCTCCTGCTACGAGGCCTTCATTCACCTGGTGGACTCGATGTTTAACCAACATGCCAAGTGGCTGAAAACCTCCCGGCACATCCCCTGGCGGCGGCCCATCCCTTCCCTCAACTACCTGCTGACTTCCCACGTGTGGCGGCAGGATCACAACGGCTTCAGCCACCAGGATCCCGGCTTTCTGGATCACGTGGTCAACAAGAAAGCCGATGTTATCCGCGTCTACCTGCCCCCCGATGCCAACACCCTGCTCTCGGTGGCGGATCACTGCCTACGCAGCCGCCACTACGTCAATGTCATCGTGGCGGGGAAACAGCCGGCTCTGCAGTACCTGGACATGGACGCCGCCATCAAGCACTGCACCCAGGGCTTGGGGATCTGGGAGTGGGCCAGCAACGACCAGGGCTCGGAGCCGGATGTGGTCATGGCCTGCTGCGGCGATGTGCCGACGATGGAGACCCTGGCGGCGGTGGACTTCTTGCGGCAGCACCTGCCGGACATCAAGATCCGGGTGGTGAACGTGGTAAACCTGATGAAGCTGCAGCCGCCCAGCGAACATCCCCACGGCATCAGCGACAAGGAGTTTGTCAGTATCTTCACCCCTGACAAGCCCATCGTGTTTGCCTTCCACGGCTACCCTTGGCTGATTCACCGCCTCACCTACCGCCGCCCCAACCACCACAACCTCCACGTGCGCGGCTACAAGGAGGAAGGCACCACCACCACTCCCTTCGACATGTGCGTCCTCAACCAGGTGGATCGCTTTAACCTAGCCAACGATGTATTGGAGCGGGTGGAGCGCTTCAAATACCGACGGGATCACCTCCAGCAGTTGATTCGGGACAAGCTGGTGGAGCACAAGCAGTACATCTGCAAGTACGGCGAGGATCTGCCGGAGGTGCGCAACTGGAAGTGGCCCTACTAGGGGATCCCCCTCTGAGCCGCGGGCAAGCTAGAGTTTTCTTGAGCTCTGCCTGCTAGAGTTTTCCCAAGCTTGGAGATTGAGGGTGTGAGGGGTAGATGGAGGGGGATACCCTTTCCCGGCTGGAGGTAGAGGAGGCGGACTGGGGCGGGGCGGCGCTTACCCTAGTTCTGGGCCTAGCGCTCTCGGCCTTGGTGATGGGAAGCCAGCCCCAGGTGCTTCTTCCCTTTGGGCTGAGCGTGCTGGGATCGGCGGTGCTGGGATCCCTGCTTCTTCCGCTCTTGCGGCGCTGGAAGGCAGGGCAGGTCATCCGCGAGGAGGGACCCCAGTCCCACTACAAAAAAGCGGGCACGCCAACCATGGGCGGCCTTAGCTTTTTGCCGGTGGGGCTGCTGGTAGCCGGAAGCTGGAGCGGCTGGGATCCCCAGTGGCTGGCGGTGGCCCTCCTGACCCTGGCCTACACCTTGGTTGGCTGGCTGGACGATTGGCTGGTCATCCGGCAGCGCTCCAACAAGGGGTTGCCCCCCAAAGCGAAGCTTTTGCTCCAGGTGGGGATTGGCCTGGTTTTTTGCGGCTACTTGGCCTGGCAAGGGATCCCAACGGTTCTCACGCTTCCGGGAATAGGCTCCCTCCCCCTAGGCGGGCTGTTTTGGCCGCTGGCTTTGTTTGTGCTGGTGGGCACCAACAACGCCGTCAACCTTGCCGACGGCATGGACGGCCTGGCCGCAGGGGTGGTGGCCCTTGTCCTGGCAGGGCTGGGGCTGACGGCAACGGATCCCGTTTTGGCGCTCGTGGCCTTTGCCTTGAGCGGCGCCTGTCTGGGCTTTCTGGTGCACAACCACCATCGGGCCCGCCTGTTTATGGGAGATACCGGCTCCCTAGGCCTGGGGGGCGCTCTGGCGGGGCTGGCGCTGCTGGGAGATCAGCTCTGGGCTCTGGCCTGGATGGGCGGGATATTGGTGGCGGAGGCGCTGTCGGTAATCCTACAGGTAGGCTACTTCCAATACACCAAACGCAAGACCGGCCAAGGCCAACGGCTGCTGCGCATGTCTCCTCTCCACCACCACCTGGAGTTGGGGGGCTGGTCGGAGGTGCAGGTGGTGGGGTGCTTCTACGGGCTAACAGCGCTATTGGTGGGGGTGGGCTGGCTCTGCTGGCAGGGGTCTGGAGGGTGAGCCTCTCTAGGGCTGCAAGATCATCGACCAGGAGCCGCTTGCCTCATCCCAAAAAGGCGCCAGCGACTCTCCCACCACATTTGGCCCCCAGTAGCGGCGGGTTCCATCTAGGGTAAAAGCCACCACAACATCGCCGGGGCCAATCTGCAGCGGCTCCTCCCCTAAGCTCAGCAGCAAACCCTGGCTGCCTCCTTCGCCAGGGGCAAAATCCCAGTGAGCCGTTTCGGGGTTGGTCAGCCGACTGCTGCTGCGCAACAAGATCACTAAGCGAATGGGGTGGGGAGTGCGGTTGCCAACCCGAAAGGGGCCGGTGCGAGCGGAGGTGGGGGAAACCGATTTCGAGGTTAGGACAGAGGTCCCCCCCTGCCTAGACGAACTGGGCGGGGATGTGGCAATTAGGGGAGCTGCGATCCCCCTAGGAACAGCCAGACTCCAAGCCAGGGCAGCAGCCAAGCCCAAGGATCCCCGCCGTACGCTAGCCGGCAATGACCTGCCGGCCACTTGGGCAAAGCGCTTTGAGAGGGCGGAAATGGCCATCAGAATTCCTGCCAGCAGGAAGGCTAGGTGTCGGATGGAGAGCGCTACCTCCCCAACTGCTCTCGGGCGGCGTTGCCCTAGGGGGTAGCACGTCTATTCTCTTCCTATTCTCTCGGAAAGCGAGAGGAAAAACAGCTCCCCTGCTAGGGATTGACCGCTCGACATTGCCATCCCTGCGGGCTGCGCTCATAGAGGGTTCGCCGTTGGGGGTAGATTGTATCCCCCCTAAGCTGCAGGTGATCCACCTCCGTTGGATCCAACAGCAGGAGGACAAAAGTGGGCGGCGGCGAAGAGGCCTTTTCGGGGGTTAGCTCGGTAACAAAGGCCTCTGGTGGAGCAAGAGGACCTTTGGGTTCTGGCCAAAACCAGAGCAGCCGTCCTTCTTCTGGGATTTGTTGCCACAACTGTTGCCGCTGCTGCTGCGCTTGCGGATCCGGATGGCCAGCGGTGATGGCTTCCAGGGTGCCGGCGATGCGGAATTGCTCGCGCGTTTTGGCAAAGTACCAGCAGATCTGGGCCAGGGGACAGTGGGCAATCTGGTGGATCTTCTCGCTGCGGCTATCCACCGCCAACTGGATGCGGTCGGTCTCGCCCAGAAACCCCCGGAAGACCACTGTGCGGTTGCGCGGCCGCCCGCAGGGATCCACCGTGGCCAACTGCAAATAGCGTGCAGCCGGGTCGCTGCGGTTGCGGTGCAAGGCCGCTTGGAGCTTTGCTCGCCAGGAGGGATCCCCGGCTGGGCTATCCTTCAACTTGTCCATAGAGGTTCGCAGATGCCCGCCAAGCAAGACTTAACCGCCAGGGGGGAGCCTACCCTTGCGGATCCCTGGACTGCCCTGGCCCGGCGTTGGGATCCAGCGCAGGGGGATGAAAGCGGTGCTCCGGCCAGCCCTCCGCTGCCCCCTCAAACCGCTCTGGCACCGGCTGTTTCATTGGCAGTTTTTGGAACACTAGACTGAGATACTCGCTGTACCACGGCGAGCGGACTTCCCGCACCTTGTACCACACCGAGCGTGACATCAACAGCGTCCGCTCCACCTCCTGGGCTCCCAGCTTAAGCAAGAACTCTTCCCGTTCCGGCTGGTAATCGGTGGAGGCCAACGCCAAAGCCTGCGGCGGATAGGCTTGGGTGAGCTGGGCCATCTTGGCCATGAGCTCTGGGTAGAGCCAGGTGTAGGCGGGGTGAACCGTAAGCTTGGCCACGTGCGGCTGCTGCCCCGTCCGATCCAGCTTGAGGTTGAAATAGCCGATGGCGGTTCTCCGCTCGGGCTCATAGACACACATCTCCAGCCGTTCGGTTTGGCTGACGGCACACCTGGCCTGCTCCAGAAGCCACTCCAGGGGGCTAGTGCGGAAGTCGCCCACGTTGCGGTCGTACACCTGGCGCACCGTGGCCGGCATGGATCCCGTATCCAGTTGGTAGATGGCGTAGGCATCTCGGTTAGTCACCGGCACCAGGTTGGGCAGCTTGGGCTCGTGTTGGCTGAGGGCGGCCAGGATCTCGGGCGGGATCGACCAGTAGGTAATCTGGGCTAGGGGCTGGAAGCCATTGTGCCGGTAGAGGGCTATCGCCCCCTTGTTGTGGATGTTCACCTCCAGAATCCAGGTGCGGGCCTCGCGAAAGTGCTCCATGCAGTGTTTGAGCAACTTAGACCCAATTCCCTGACGCTGGGCCGAAGGCGCCACCGCAATGTGATCCACCCGCCAGGTGCTGCGGGAATGGTTAAAGGGAGAAACCTGAATAACCCCCTGGATTTTGCCCTCCAGCTCCGCCACATGCACGGTAAACATGTGCTGGAAGCGGTTGGGAAACAGGCTTAGGGCTCTTAGAAGCCCGTACCACTGGCGCAGCCTCCGCAGTTGGCGACGAATGTCTACCGAGCGACTGCCATACTCTTCTTCAAAAGCTTGCGCCAAAATCTCCTCCACCGCCTCCAGATCCCCCAGTTGGGCCGGGCGGAGAATCAGCTTGGGAGCCTCGCTGGGGGCTTCGGAATCTGGAGTAGGTTTTACCGTTGTCCTGTCCATGTTAAAGTTCCGGGGGGAACATTCAAAGCATAGCCCAGAATCCTCCTTGGAGGTTGTTGCGGCCCCGAAAAAATTTTTTGTGGTCGCTTGGCCAGTTAGGCGCTGGCATCGAGCAACGCAAAGTTGCTGAAGCTAAAGCGCTTCTCAACAACACCAGCTTCCGTCTCGGTTTGAATGCGCCGCTCGGAGAGGATGTAGTACTTGCCCACTTTGGTGTAGAGGTCTTCAAATTGGCTGCGCCCACCCTTTTGCTCACCGGTCTTGGCGTCGTGGTAGACAGAGTCGTAGCGGTGGGAGAGGTAGCCTTCGCCGGTGTCGTGGCTGCTGAAGGTGTGAATGGTAACCACCACGCCGTGAATGTGCCGATGCACCATGGTAATTTGGTTGTCGCGCACGTGGTAGCGATCCCCCTCGGCTTTGCCTCCCACGAGGATCTCCACCGAGCCATCGGGCAGGATTTGGCCGTAGCGAAACGTGTTTTGGCCGTGGGCTTCGGCAAAGCTGCGGCGCACCCGGTGGACAGAAATCTCCCACATCTGCTCTTGGATGGCTTTCCGAGCTTCCTCATCTTCCACACCGGTTACCGTGGCTTTCAGGTCTGCCCCCAGGCGCACCTGACCCACAAACATGCGCTCTCCATCCCAGTAGGTGACCTCTGCGCTATAGCCCGGAAAGTCGGGATCCCAGGTGTAGCGATTTTCGTAGGCAGCCCGAAACAGTTCTTCGGCAGAAACGCGAGTTGCGGTCATCAGGGATCTCCTTCTTGCAAGAGATTCTCATCACTCTCCATTGTACCGCTCTCCCCTGTTGGGCTAAACCCAGCCGCCCGCGCTGGGAGCCTGCATTCAGGGAAGTGGCTGAGCGAATCCTCCTCTGCCACTATAGGGTAGAAGCAGGGCTGTAGGAACTTCTCTTCCTTCCTCACTCCCGGTTTGGGCCTGCTAGTTTAGCCGCTGCTGTGATCCCCAGAGTATTCTCTGAAGTGCCTACCTTTTCTTTTGTGTGAGGAGGAAGATTGAAAGATTTTGACAATCGCGGCAACAGAGCGTCCTCTCGCATTGACCCGGCGGGGCTCTTGGAGCCTGAGCTGTGGCCGACCCCCACAGGGATGGCAGCCTCGTCAGAGATAGCAGGGCCGGTTCTAAAAATTGTTGGCAAGCAGACCCTAAGCGGCCACGTTCCCATCGGGGGATCGAAAAACTCAGCTTTGGCTCTCATGGCCGGATCCCTCTTGGCCCCTGCCGCTTGTCGAATTCACAACGTGCCGCGCCTGCTGGACATCGAACGCATGGGGCAGATCCTGGCCACCCTGGGGGTTAAGGTGTCCCATGTCGGCAATACCCTTGACCTAGACGCCAGCTCCCTGAGGACTTGCCAGGCTCCCTATGAATTGGTCAGCCAGTTACGGGCCAGTTTCCTTATCATCGGACCGTTGGTGGCGCGGCTGGGAGTGGCCAGGGTGCCCCTACCGGGCGGCTGCGCCATTGGTTCGCGTCCCGTGGATCTGCATGTGCGGGGTTTGCAGGCGTTGGGGGCAACGGTTCAGATTGAGCACGGGGTGGTCCACGCCTATGCCCGTAAGCTGGTGGGAACCCGCATCTACCTCGACTATCCCAGCGTTGGTGCTACGGAAACTCTGATGATGGCTGCTACGCTGGCCGAAGGGGAAACGGTGATTGAAAATGCCGCCCAAGAGCCAGAGGTAGCGGACCTGGCCCGTTTTTGTCAGGCGATGGGAGCCCGCATCCGTGGCGTAGGCACCAATACCGTTGTGGTGGTGGGGGTGCCGCGTCTGCATGGCACAGAGTACACCGTCATTCCCGATCGCATCGAGGCCAGTACCTATCTCATCGCTGGAGCGATTACCCGCTCTGAGCTCACCGTGGGGCCGGTGATTCCGGATCACCTGCGGGCGGTGATTGCCAAGCTGCGGGACATGGGGCTGCGGGTGGAGGAAGAAGGCCCCAACCGCCTGCGCATTGCCCCGGCTCAACTCAGCTCAGGCTGGATTTGTCAGGCCACCGATATCCAAACCCTGCCCTACCCGGGTTTTCCCACCGATGTGCAGGCGCCAATCATGGCTTTGGCTGCTCTCAGCGAGGGCAGTTGCACCATCGAGGAGACAGTGTTTGAAAACCGAATGCACCACATCCCGGAGCTTAACCGCATGGGCGCGGACATTCGTCTCAAGAACCGGGTGGCCATCGTCCGGGGGGTGCCGTCTCTGTCAGGGGCGCCGGTGGTGGCTACGGACTTGCGGGCGGGGGCGGCCTTGGTGTTGGCTGGCCTGGCGGCCGAGGGCTGCTCCACCATCTACGGGCTCCACTACATCGACCGCGGCTACGAAGCCATCGACGAAAAGTTGCGCAATGTCGGGGCCAAGGTGTATCGCTGTAACAACCCGGCAGAAGACCCGACTACGGCCTAGAGTCAGCCAGGGATAACCCCTTCCCGGCTTCAGCGTTCCCTGAATGTAGGTGTCAAGCCATGTCCTACGTGTATGACTGTGTCATCGTCGGCGCTGGCCCTGCCGGCGGAGCTGCCGCCTACCACCTAGCCAAGCGCGGGCGCTCGGTGCTGGTCCTGGAAAAGGATCCCTTGCCCCGCTACAAGCCCTGCGGGGGCGGCGTCTCCCCCATGGTGGCGGCCTGGTTTGACTTTGACTTCAGCCCCGCCATCTCGCTGAAGATTCGGCAAATTCGCTACACCTGGCGGGGTGGGGATCCAGTGGTGGTCGAGTTGGATCTGAAAGAGCCAGTGTGGATGGTGCGACGGGAGGTTTTCGACGCCTACCTAATCCAGCAGGCCCAGAAGCAGGGGGCCACCCTCTGGGCTGGATGTGCCGCTGCCGGCCTTGAGTGGCAAAGTGACCGCTGGCAGGTAATGACTCCTGCTGGCCCGGTCTGGGGCCGGTACGTGATTGGGGCTGATGGGGCCAAGGGGTCGATGGCAAAGTGGCTGGGCTTTCGCAGTCGCCAGTGCCGCCTGGCCGCTGCCCTAGAGGCGGAAGTAGCTGGCTTGGAACCGCAAACTGCCGCTGCTCACTTTGACTTCGGCAGTGTTAGCAATGGCTACATTTGGAACTTCCCCAAGGCGGACGGCTACTCGATTGGAGCTGGCACCTTTCGGGGTGGCCAGAAACAAAACCTGCGAGAAATAGCCAGCCAGTATGCCCACAACTTTGGCATCGACCTCAAGTCGGTTAAGTCCTTTGGCCATCCCCTCTGCCTTTGGGACGGGGATCAACCCCTGCACAGCCAAAATGCGCTCCTGGTGGGAGATGCCGCCTGTGTTGTCGACCCGTTTACCGCCGAAGGGATCCGTCCCTCCCTCCTCACTGGCATGCTGGCGGCGCAGGCCATCGACCAAGCCCTGGCAGGGGATCCCGAAGCCCTGGCCAACTACTCCGCCCGCGTCCAACAGGAGTGGGGCGCAGAGATGCGCTGGGCCAAGCGGATTGCGGCTCTGTTCTACCGCTTTCCCGGCGTGGGCTACCGAGTTGGCGTCAAGCGACCGGGAGCCACCCGGCGTATGGGCCAAATCCTGGCTGGCGAGCTGCGCTATAGCGATGTGGCTAGCGCGGCCATTCGCCAGTTGAGTGCTGGTCTCTTGGCCTAGACAGCTTGCTGGGAACTGCAGCCAGGATCGTCAAAGCGGCGGCTAATCAACAGACAGTTGCGGCCATCGGCCTGGTGAGTGTAGCTCAGGTGAGTGGAGAGGGCTTTCATCAGCAAAATGCCCCGTCCTCCCTCGGATTCGGCGTCGGGGAGAGGGTTGGCTGCTAGGTTTTGGGCAAAGCCCTCCAAGTCAAACTCCTGACCCTGATCCCAGATGCGTAGCTCTAGTCCCTGCGGCGTCAGCGTCAGCTGGATATCGATAGGCGTACTGGCGGGCAGGGCGCGATGGGCATGGCGGACGGCATTGGTAAACCCTTCCGCCAGAACCAACTGGCACTCCAACCAGATGGGATCTGGAATACCCGCGTTGCGAAAGGACTCAAACCAAGTCAAAACTTCACCTAGGGCATCCAAAGTCGTGTCAACCCTCAGCGCAAAGGCTCGTTTTTCCTCTGCCGGAATCTCTGCCTCACTCAAATTGCGCCCTACTCCGAAGTTCTCCCTCAGCAGGAATGACCCGGTCAAATTCTAAACCAACCTGCTTCAGCCGCTTACCCCCCCTTTTAGGGGGCACTGAGGCTTGCTGTAGCCGCGCCTTCAACTTCCCAAGGGAATGAGAAGCTGCCTAGGAAGAAGCTAAGGGGAAGGGTCTGGGCAGTAGGGGTTAGGATCTGTGAAGATTTGGCCTGTTCTGGCTATGAGTCTCTCTACCTGGAAGCGCTGGTTGGACTCTTTTCTCATTGCCCTGGCCCTTCTGATGTTTGCCGGCTTTGTCTGGTTTGTTTTCTCGGTAACAGCAGCCTTCTTCGGGATTACCCTAGGCTACAAGCTCTGGCTGCGGCTGTGGCTACCTTTGTTTCAGCCGTTGCTGGGGATCCTGACAGCTGGCGCTTTGCTAAGCGGCGTGTGGAGTTGGCTCTCCCACAATCGAGACCATCAGCAGTCCTAAAGATCCGCCGGCGCCAAGAGGCCACGGACTGGCTCTATACTGAGAAACGTATCTAAATGTTGAGCACCTGAGGCAGTTTGGCGTCGTGTTTGTCCTATCTGGCTACGAGTACCTGCTGGCTTTCCTCATTGTCTGCGCCCTGCTGCCAGTTTTGGCCCTAGGGGCCTCAGCCCGTTTGTCTCCCAAACGGCAGGGAGCCCTGCGAGTCAGCACCTATGAGTCGGGGATGGAGCCGTTTGGGCAGGCCTGGATTCAGTTCAACATCCGCTACTACATGTTCGCGCTTGCCTTCGTCATTTTCGATGTGGAGACTGTGTTCCTCTACCCTTGGGCAGTAGCTTTTCACCGCCTGGGGCTGCTGGCTTTTGTGGAGGCTTTGATTTTCATTGCCATCCTCGTGGTGGGTCTTGTCTACGCTTGGAGAAAAGGAGCGCTGGAATGGTCATGACCTCTAAGGAGCCGGAAGTTTTGTTTCCGGCCTCTCCTCCGCAAGTGACTACGGATCTTTCCAACAATGTTATTCTCACAACGGTAAACGACCTCTACAACTGGGCCAAGATGTCCAGCCTCTGGCCGCTGCTCTATGGCACCGCCTGCTGCTTTATCGAGTTTGCGGCGATGCTGGGATCCCGCTTTGACTTCGACCGCTTTGGCCTGTTGCCTCGGACTTCGCCGCGCACCGCTGATTTGCTCATCACAGCGGGAACGGTAACCATGAAGATGGCGCCGGCGCTGGTTAAGCTCTACCAACAGATGCCCGAGCCCAAGTACGTCATTGCCATGGGAGCTTGCACCATCAGCGGCGGCATGTTCAGCTCTGATTCCTACACCGCTGTGCGAGGGGTGGATAAGCTCATCCCCGTGGACGTGTACATTCCCGGCTGCCCGCCCCGCCCTGAGGCCATCATGGACGCCATTGTCAAGCTGCGCAAGAAGATTGCCGCTGAGGACATGCGGGAGCGGGGCCGTCTGCAGCAAACCCACCGCTACTACACCGTCAAGCACAACCTCAGACCGGTGCCCGAAGTCATCACTGGCAAGTACTTGGAGAGCGAAACCCGCCAGGCTCCGCCGCCGGAGCTAGCTGCCGCCATTGGCCTGCCCGTGCCGCCGGCCCTGCAGACTGCCGACTTCAAGCGGGTAGAGCAACAGCTCAAAGCCTTGCAAGGAGGGGCCTGAGATGACGGATCCCAAAACGCCGGAAAGTCCGCCGCCTGCCTCTGAGCCAGCCGAGTCGCTGGCAACGCGGGAGCGAGGTCCAGTTTCTCAGTTTCTTGCTGACAACGGCTTTGACCACCAGTATCTGGGCAGGGATGCGGCTGGAGTAGAGCTACTGGAGGTGGAGCGGGACTTTCTCCTGCCCGTATGCACCGCTCTCTACGCCTATGGCTTCAACTATCTTGCCTGCCAGTGCGGCTATGACCTAGGGGCAGGCCAGCCGTTGGTTAGCCTCTACCACTTGATTAAGCTGACGGACGGAGCGGATCGCCCGCCGGAGGTGCGCGTCCAGGTGAAACTGCCCCGCGACGATCCGCGGGTGCCCTCGGTGTACTGGATCTGGAAGTCGGCTGACTGGCAGGAGCGGGAGACCTACGACATGTACGGCATTATCTTTGAAGGTCACCCTAACCTAAAGCGGATCCTGATGCCAGAAGACTGGATCGGCTGGCCGCTGCGCAAGGACTACATTACGCCTGACTTTTATGAGTTGCAGGATGCCTACTAAGAGGGCTCCCTCAACCACCTGGCTGGCGTTTGCAGGATAAGCGAAAATGTGGCCGTTTTTGCTCTTGGCAATCTACGCAGGAGGGGTTTGGTACTCGCTCCGCAAGGCAGATCGCCTCTACTCGGGATCGGGAAAATGGCTGGTCTCAGCTCTCTGGCCAGTCCTACTTTTCACAAACCGTCGGTTTCGCCAAAATTGGCGCCGCCCCTTGCAGAGATGAGTCTCCTAGCCTATAGGCACCTTGTTGCACCCCCAGACGGACCAACAACTTCGGGATCTCATCGCTAGCCGCATCCGCGCCCAGGGGCCAGTGACTTTTGCCCAGTTCATGGAGTGGGCCCTCTACGAGCCGGAGCTGGGCTACTACGAGCGGGGCTACCCCATTGGCCCTGACTACTTAACGGCTCCCCACCTGGCGCCCGACTTTGCTCACCTGTTGGCGGAGCAGATTCACCAGTTCTGGCAAGTTCTAGGCTCCCCTTCTGCTTTTGCGGTCGTTGAGATGGGGGCAGGCAGCGGTCGCCTGGCTGAAGATTGGTTAACCTACGTGCGCTCGGCTTACCCCGCGTTTTGGCAGGCTCTAGAGTACGGGATCCTGGAGCGCTCTGCCTCTTTGCGGCGGCTGCAGCAGGAGCGCTTGGCGGGCTTTGGGGAGAAGGTGCGCTGGCTGGCGTGGGACGAAATCCCGGAGGAATCGGTAACTGGCTGTTTTTTCTCCAATGAGCTGGTGGATGCCTTTCCGGTCCATCGGGTGCAGGTGCAGGGGGGGTCTCTGCGGGAAATCTACGTGGATTGGACAGAGGGAGGGTTTCAAGAGGTGCTGGGGGATCCCTCGACCCCCGCGCTAGAAGCGTACTTTGCCCGGCTGGGGATCCCAATTACCACCTACCCCTCTGGCTACCAAACCGAGGTCAACCTCAAGGCCCTCGAGTGGCTGCAGCTTCTGGCCCGCAAGCTGCGGCGGGGCTACGTGCTGACCATCGACTACGGCTATCCTGCCCAGCGCTACTACAGTCCCCAGCGCTCCCAGGGCACGCTCCTAGCTTACCGCCGACACGCCACCTCTGCGGATCCCTATAGTCGGGTGGGGTGCCAAGATCTCACGGCCCATGTGGACTTTACAACCCTGGAACAGGTGGGGGAATCCCTGGGACTCAAGCGACTGGGCTTCACGCAGCAAAGCTGCTTTCTGGTAAGCCTGGGGTTGGCGGAGCGGCTGGCCGCCCTCAGCTCAACGGGCGGTGGGTCAGGGGGCGTGGGCCAGGTGCTGCAGCGGCGCTTTGCGCTCCAAGCGCTGATCGATCCGCTGGGACTAGGCAGCTTCGGGGTGCTGCTGCAGGCCAAGGGCCTGAGTGAGTTGGAATCTACCCAGCGGCTGCGGGGCTTTGCCGAGCCGGAGCTAATGCCTATGGGCGGGGCGGGCTTGCAAGTGAACCCTACGGCAGGGTTTGGTAGCGGCACTTACAGCAGTTCGAAAGATCCCTGGCTAAAATCCCGCGGCAGCTAGGCCGTAACTCCTGAGAGGTTCTCGGTGCGCTTGGAGCTGTTACAGGCTTTTCTAAACGTCGTCGAAAGTGGCAGCTTTTTGGCTGCAGCCCGCCGCAGTGGCCTAAGCCAGCCTACCATCAGCCGCCAGATTCAGGCCTTGGAGGAAGAGGTGGGCGCCCCGCTACTGCACCGCAAGAGCCCAGTGGCCCTGACGGTGGCGGGGGAACGGCTCCTACCCCATGCCCGGCGCATCTGTCAGGAGTGGCAGCAAGCCCAAGCCAGCATTCGGGAATGGCTGCAGGGCGGGCAAAGCGAGCTCTGCGTTGCCGGGATCCACTCCCTGACTGCCTATCGACTGCCGCCGGTGCTGCAGGAGTTCTGCCGAGAGTACCCGCAGGTGCAGTTGCGGGTTACAGCTCTAGGCAGCGACCGCGCCTTGAAGGTGCTCAAGGATGGGTTGGTGGATGTGGCTTTGGTGATGGAAAATCCCTGGCTAAGGCGGGGGGACGAACTGGTAGTGGAGCCCCTGTATTCCGAGCCCATCCAGGTGTTGATGGCCACCAGCCATCCCCTCAGCCGCTACGAGCGGATCCCTTGGCCGGTGTTGGCCGAGTACCCCCAGGTCGTGTTTAAAGATGGCTATGCCATGCGCACTTGCGTGGAGTCCCACCTGGCCCGCCAGGGGTTAACTCTCAAGGCAGCGCTGGAGCTGAACACGCTGGAGGCCTTTCGCGGTGTCGTTCGCCAGGGGCAGTTGATTGCTCTCCTGCCAGAATCGGCTCTAGTGGACTGTCACGCCGACCCAGGGTTGCAGGTGCGGCCCACCGACCCCCCCTTGTTGCAGCGACAGGTAGTGGCAGTAACCACCCGTGATCGCTATCGGATCCCGCCCATTCGCCGGTTTTTGCAGTTAGCAGCCCAGTTGCTCCGCCAGCCTGCTTCCGACGCCAAGGCAGATAGGGATGCCTCCTGGGTTTCTGCCAAGTTCGCTCGCCCTAGACTGCCAAAGCTATGAGCCACGAGTTTCGCGAGCTTTTGAAGAAAATCAGCAGCGGCACCCACACTCACGAGGATCTCACCCGCGGCGAAGCCGCCCAGGCCATTCGGCTGCTCCTTGCGGGCAAAGCCACCCCGGCCCAGATTGGGGCCTTTTTGATTGCCCACCGCATCAAGCGCCCCACCGCCGAAGAGCTGGCTGGTATGTTGGATGCCTATGCCGAGTACGGCCCTCGCCTTCCCCAACGAGATCTGCCCCATCCCTTGGTTATCTTTGGCCACCCCTACGACGGCCGCTCGCGAACAGCGCCGCTGGGGGTGTTAGTGGCTTTGGTATTGGCGGCAGCAGGAGCAGCTGTTTTGCTCCATGGTTCCGGCTTTTGCCCTCCCAAGTATGGCCTGCCCTTGGAGGTGGTTTGGCGAGGCTTGGGGGTGGACTGGCGAGGATGGTCGCTGGAGCAGGTGGGCCGATGCCTGGAGCAAACTGGCTTGGGATTTTTGTACTTGCCAGACTGCTTCCCCCAAGCGCAAGCTCTGATGGAGTACCGGGATCAAATCGGCAAGCGCCCTCCCCTGGCTACGCTGGAGCTGGTCTGGGCACCCTATGAGGGCCCCTTCCACCTGGTGGCCGGCTATGTGCATCCGCCCACCGAGGCCACAATGCTGGAGTTGTTTGCCCTGCAAGGGATCCAAAACTTTACCACGGTCAAGGGACTAGAAGGCAGCAGCGACCTGCCGCGGGAGCGGACAGCTATCCTCAACCACCGCGGGGAACGGCTGCTGCTCAAAGCCCGCGACCATCACCTGGCTGGCCCGGAGATCCCGCTGGCGGAGGAGAAAGAGTTGCTGCGGCAGATGCACCAGCTCCTCAACGGGGATCCCTCCCCCCTTGCCCCAGCGGTACTCTGGAATGGCGGCAGCTACCTCTGGCTGCTGGGCTATGCTCAATCTCTCAGCGAGGGGATCCAGCAAGCAGAGGAATTGCTCCGCTCTGGCCGAGTGAGGGAAAAGCTGCAACAGCTCCAACACCTAGCTTGCCTGGCCCAGCTTTCCTAAAAACCAACTGGCCCAGCCCTTGAGGAGGGCCTGACCGGCTAGGCCCAGAGCATCAGCCGCAGCTCATAGGGATCGGGCATATCGGGGTGAAAGGGCAATAGGCGGATGGCCAACCCCTGCAAGCCGCTGCTCTCGTAGCGAACTTGGCCACAAAAGATGGCGCGATCCCCCACTGTCTCCACGTAGCGCAAGGGGGTTGCCCGGCCGTTTTGGATCTGGCCCTTGTCGTCCACCGACCCCTGGTAGGCTTGAACAATCACATCCTGCGGCTGCAGGGATCCCAGCTGCACCTCCACCGTTACGGTGAGGGGTTCCCCGGCCATCACCACTTCCTGGACCTGACTATCCCGGCCGGCAGAAGGCTTGCCAGTGGGCTGTCTTGGGTTTTCAATCCGGACGTCGAGAACCCGGAGGTTGTACCAGTTCTCCTGCAGATGGTTCCGCCAACGGGTAAACTGGCGGGCCGCCTGGAAGTTGTTGCGCCGCATGCGGTCAAAGGAGTTGCTCAACGGAATGTAGGCTCGCTCGGCATACTCCCGAACCATGCGCTGGGTGCTGAAGCGAGGGCAGTTGAGGTGGATTGCCTGCTTCATGCGCTGAATCCAGGCATGGGGCAGGCCATCGCTGCCGCGTTGGTAGAAAAGAGGAGCTACTTCCTTTTCCAGGAGATCGTAGAGGGCGTTGGCCTCCACCTCGTCCTGGTAGGCGCGATCCTCAAACTCCTCGCCGCGGCCAATGGGCCAGCCAGTCTGGTAGTAATCTGCCTCATCCCACCAGCCGTCCAAGATGCTCAGGTGCAGTCCGCCGTTAGCCGCTGCCTTCATGCCGCTAGTACCGCTGGCCTCGCGGGGGCGCAGGGGGGTGTTCAGCCACACGTCCACCCCGGCCACCATTAAGCTAGCGATGTACATGTCATAGTCTTCGATAAACACCAGCCGCTGGCGGAACTCTGGCTGGCGCGACACCTGGACAATTTGGCGGATCAACTCCTTGCCGGCTGTATCGCGAGGGTGGGCCTTGCCGGCAAAGATAAACTGCATTGGGTACTGGGGATGGTTGATCAGGGCTTTGAGCCGCTCCAGGTTGTGGAGCAAGAGAGTGGCCCGCTTGTAGGTGGCAAAGCGGCGGGCAAACCCAATGGTAAGCACCTCTGGGTTGAGGGCTTCTGAGGCCCGTTGGATCTCAGCCGTCGAGGCTGCCCGCTTTTGCAGCTGCTCCACCAGGCGCTGGCGGGTGAAGTCAATGAGGCGAGCGCGGCTGTGCTCGTGCGCCCGCCACAGTTCCGCATCCGGGATCCGATCCACCTTCTGCCAGAGAGGATCCGAGGGAGGAGCCTCCGCCCAATCCGGCCCCAGGTAGCGGTCGTAGAGAGCTTGGTTTTCCTCCCCCACCCAGGTGCGGACATGCACGCCATTGGTGATGGAGGTAATCGGCACCTCCTCTTGCGGGATCCCAGGCCAGAGGGGGCCAAACATCTTGCGGGCGACCGCCCCATGGAGCTTGCTGACGCCGTTAACAAACGAGGCCATGTTGATGGCCAGCACCGCCATGCTGAAAGGGGACTGGAAGTCGCCTGGATTTTCTCGACCCAGGGCCAAAAAGTGCTCCCGACTTAGGCCCATCTGGCGGTAGTAGGAGCCCAGGTAGTAGTCGATTTTGTCTGGCGGGAACAGGTCGATCCCCGCAGGCACTGGCGTGTGGGTGGTAAACAGCTGGCTCGACTTAGCCACCTGCCAGGCCTCCTCAAAGCTCAGCCCTTGCTCCACCATCAACAGGCGGATCCGCTCCACTGCCAAAAAGGCAGAGTGCCCCTCGTTCATGTGGTAGACAGTGGGGTGGATCCCAAGGGCGCGCAGAGCCCGTACACCACCGATCCCCAGCATGATCTCCTGGTGAATGCGCACATCCTGGTCGCCCCCGTAGAGCTCGTCGGTGATGTCCTGGTCGTACTGGCTGTTGGGCTCGATGTTGGTGTCGAGAAGGTATAGGGGCACCCGCCCCACCATGGCTTTCCAGATGCGGGCAAATACCTTGCGGTTGGGGTAGTCCACCTCAATGCGAATCTCGCGGCCCTCCGCGTCTCTTTGCAGCTCCAGGGGCATGTTAAAGAAATCGTTGGTGGGGTAGCGCTCCTGCTGCCAGCCATCGGGGCTGAGGTACTGGCGGAAATACCCCTTCTGGTAGAGTAGGCCCACACCCACGAGCGGCAGGCCCAAGTCGCTGGCTGCCTTGAGGTGATCCCCGGCCAACACCCCCAAACCCCCTGAGTAAAGAGGCAGACAGTCGGCCAAGCCAAACTCCGCGGAAAAATAGGCGTAGCATTCCCCTTCCACCGCATGGGATAAGCGGTACCGACGGTACCACGTGTCTCGTTGGAGATAGCTATTTAGTTGCTGGCTAGCTCGCTCCAGTTGGGCTAAGAACCCCGGATCCTCTGCCAATTCATCCAGCCGTTCCTGCCGGATCTGGCCCAAAAGAGCCACAGGGTTGTGCCCGCAGGCATCCCACAGATCTGGATCCATGCGCCGGAACAGGGTGCGGGTTTCTACGTTCCAACTAAAATGCAGGTTGTAGGCCAAAAAGCGCAGGCTCTCCAAGGCAGGCGGCAGGTAAGGGATTACCCTAAACGTGCGTAACGGCTTCATATTTTGTTAGGACAAGTGCAGGTCGCCACTGCCAAGCTACCCTGACCTCGGCGGGAGAGCTTAGCTTTTTACAGCTTCTTTCGAGTTAAGGCCGGGCTCCTGTCTACAGGGAACTAAGGCATAGCCCATTCACCTATGGATCCCACTACACCCCTGGCCGACACCATTGCTGCCATTGCCACCGCCGTGGTGCCCGAGCAGGGCAGCATTGGCATTGTACGCCTTTCCGGCTCGCGGGCTTTGTCCATTGCCCAGGCGATCTTTACTCCCGCCCGCCGCAATGCCACCTGGGAGAGCCATCGCCTTCTCTATGGCTGGATCCATGACGAGAAGGGCCACCCACTGGACGAAGCTCTGGCTGTGTGGATGCAGGCCCCCCGCTCCTACACCCGCGAGGATGTGGTGGAGTTCCATTGCCACGGCGGCATTATGGTGGTTCAGGCTACCCTACAGCAGTGCCTGCGCCAGGGAGCCCGGCTAGCGCAGCCAGGGGAGTTTAGCCTGCGCGCTTTCCTAAACGGTCGCATCGATCTAACCCAGGCCGAAAGTGTGGCTGATCTGGTGGCAGCCCGCTCTCCGCAGGCAGCTCAAATGGCGCTGGCGGGTCTGCAGGGCAAACTGGGACAGTCTATCCGCGCCCTGCGCCAGGCGCTCCTGGGCTTATTGGCCGAGATCGAGGCGCGAATTGACTTTGAAGAGGATCTGCCCCCTCTGGATGTCCCGGCTTGGCAGGCCCGGCTGCAAGACATTCAGGCTCAGATGCAGGCCCTGCTGGCCACTGCCGAACGGGGGCAACTGCTGCGCACTGGGGTGAAAGTGGCCATTGTCGGGCGGCCCAATGTGGGCAAGTCCAGCCTGCTCAACGCCTGGTCAGGGCAGGATCGCGCTATTGTCACGGATCTACCTGGCACCACTCGGGATGTGGTGGAATCCCAGTTGGTGGTGAGAGGGATCCCCGTCCAGCTCCTGGATACCGCCGGCATTCGCGCCACTGACGATCCGGTGGAGCGGCTGGGGGTGGAGCGCTCCCAACGGCTGGCCCAGACCGCCGATGTGCTAGTGCTGGTCATCGATGCTCAGGCGGGCTGGACGGAGGCTGATGCGGCTATCTATGCCTCCATCCGCCACCGCCCCCTGATTCTAGTGATCAACAAAACTGACCTCGCCTCCCCCAACGGCATTTCTCTCCCCCCCGAAATCACCTACCGTGTCCCTGCTGTTGCCGCCCAGGGCAAGGGGATCCCAGAGCTGGAAGAAGCCCTGGAGCAGCTTGTTACCCAGGGGCGACCCCAGCCCAACTTGGAGGTCAGCCTCAACCAGCGCCAGGCCGCCGCCCTCCGCCAGGCCCAAGCCAGCCTAGAACAAGTGGCCCAGGCCATGCGGGAACAGCTCCCCCTCGATTTCTGGACCATCGACCTGCGGGGGGCGCTGCACGCCCTTGGCCAGATCACCGGCGAGGAGATCTCCGAGGCAGTCTTGGATCAGATCTTTAGCCGCTTTTGCATTGGCAAGTAACCGCTTGCTAACTCATACTCATTCTGAGTTTGTGTTAGTATAGGCCCAGTTGGGAGCTGACAGATCGATGGCCCCAGCGGGTTCCACAACAGTTGGGAGGTTGGCTATGGTTAGCGCCGAAAAAACCCGTCTCTACCCCACTCAGCTCGACCTGCCGGCCGAGGCCCGCGCGCAACTGGTGGAGCTGCTCAACCAGTCTTTAGCGGACACCCTGGATTTGAAGACTCAGGTGAAGCAGGCCCACTGGAACGTCAAAGGCATGAACTTCATCGCCCTGCACGAGATGTTTGACACCTTTGCCAGCACCCTGGAAAACTACGTGGACATGCTGGCCGAACGGGTTACGGCCCTGGGGGGCATTGCCCGCGGCACGGCCCGCATCGTCGCCCAAACCTCGAGCTTGCCTGAATACGACCTGACGGCTGAAGACGGTCGGGCTCACCTGCAGGCTTTGGCGGCCCGCTACGGTCAGTATGCCGCTGCCGTTCGGCGCAACATTGACCGCGCCACCGAGCTGGGGGACGCCGACACTGCCGACCTGTTTACCGAGATCTCGCGGCAAATCGATAAAGATCTCTGGTTTATCGAGGCCCACCTGCAGGCTTAAAGAGCTAATTGTGGGGTAACAAAATGGTTGCCAGTGCTTCTCTCCTTTACTTGGCAGCTTTGGCAGGCATCCTGGGGGTGGTGGGTTTCTTTGTCTTGCGTGGGGTGCTACGCCTATGGGCGCAGGAAAAAGTCATTCGCGAGCTCCAGCCCCGCCTAAGCAAGGGCAAGGGATCCCCCCAGGAGCACTACGAGTTGGGCAGCGTCTACCTGCAAAAGGGTCTCTACGAGCAGGCCATCGTCCAGCTCAAAAAAGCCCTGGAAGTGGCTGGGGAAAACATCCCCCCGGTTTGCAACGCTCTTGGCTTTGCCTACTTTAGCCAGGGGCAATACGATCTGGCCATTCGCTACTATAAAGATGCGGTGGCGGCAGATCCGGCCTATGTAACCGCCTGGAATAACCTGGGCCATGCCTACGAGAAAAAAAATCTCTACGGCCCTGGCCTGGAAGCCTACGAGACCGTGTTGAAGCTGGATCCCCAAAATGCCATTGCCAAGCGCCGCGCCGAGTCCCTGCGCAAGCGTCTGCAGCCCAGCTCCCGCGGCTAATTGACAATTGCTGGCCTTAAAAGTGGAGGTTAGGGATCCGGTACCGTATTGCCGGGGCTGGTATCATGTTTTGGAAAACGCGAGAGACCGCTTCATGAATGCACAGTCGGTGGCACCGGTAGTTTTGGTCATTCTAGATGGCTGGGGTTATCGCGAGGCCGCGGAGGGCAACGCCGTACTGGCTGCCCGAACCCCCGTCATGGATAGCCTATGGGCTACCTATCCCCATACCCTGCTGCAAGCTTCGGGGCGGGCCGTGGGTTTGCCAGAAGGGCAGATGGGCAACTCCGAGGTGGGCCACCTAACTCTGGGAGCAGGGCGGGTAGTGCCGCAGGAGTTGGTGCGCATTAGCGATGCCATTGAGACGGGATCCCTTTTTCAAGAGCCTCTTTTGGTGGAAGTTTGTCGTCAACTCAAGGGGCGGGGAGGCCGGTTTCATTTCATCGGGCTCTGCTCTGCAGGAGGGGTTCACTCCCACATTGACCACCTCTACGGCCTGCTGAAACTGGCAGCGCAGGTGGGGATCCCTGCTTACGTTCACGCTATCACGGATGGCCGCGATACTCCCCCTTGTGAAGGGGCAACAGTTCTGGCCGCCCTCCAAAAAGAGCTGCAATGGCTGGGCAACGGCGTCATCGCCACCCTGAGCGGCCGCTACTACGCCATGGATCGGGATCGCCGTTGGGAGCGCACCCAGAAGGCCTACGAGGTTATGACGGAAGATGGCCCTGGCTGTGGCCGCAGCGCTGCCGAGGTGATGGCAGACTTTTACGCCCAGGGTATTACCGACGAGTTCATTCCCCCCACTCGTTTGGCGCCGGGAGCAGTAAGGCCGGGAGATGCAGTCATCTTCTTCAACTTCCGCCCGGATCGGGCCCGCCAGCTTACCCAAGCTTTCGTCTGCCCCGACTTTTCCGGTTTCCAGCGCTGCCTTATTCCGGACCTCACCTTCATCACCATGACCCAGTACGATCCCACCTTGCCGGTGCAGGTGCTCTTTAAGCCGCAGAACCTGGATCACCTGGTAGGGCAGGTGGTCAGCGAGGCTGGCCTTAAGCAATTGCGCATTGCCGAAACGGAAAAATACGCCCACGTCACCTACTTCTTCAACGGCGGCCTAGAGCAGCCCTTCCCTGGGGAAGATCGCATCTTGGTTCAAAGCCCGCTGGTGGCCACCTACGACCAAGTGCCGGAGATGTCGGCGAGGAAAGTCACCGACAAGGCTATCGAAGCCATTGCCCGCGGCGAGTACAGCCTGGTGGTGCTGAACTACGCCAACCCCGACATGGTGGGCCACACCGGCAACTTTGAGGCCACGGTGCGGGCTCTGGAAACGGTAGACCACTGCCTGGGTCGCCTGCTGGCGGCAGTGGTAGACGTAGGAGGCACCACCCTCATCGTTGCGGATCACGGCAACGCCGAGCAGATGTGGGACGACCAGGGCAACCCCTGGACCGCTCACACCACCAACCCCGTGCCCTGCATTCTGGTGGAGGGCGAAAAGCGCAAGATCCCGGGCCGCGGTGGCGACGCCAGGCTGCGTTCCGGCGGCACCTTGGCTGATGTCGGACCTACCCTGCTCGAGATCTTGGGCTTGCCGCAGCCCCCAGAGATGACGGGGCAGTCCCTCCTGCAGCCGGCAGCATACACCCTCCTGCAGCGGCAGCCGGCGCCTGTGGGGCGCTAAAACCCGCCCTCCCTTACTCGGCTACTGGGATCCCTTCTTGGATTAGCCAAGCCCTCACCTCCTCCCAGCTGCGGTAGAGAGCCAAAACCCGGGAGCGCTCAGGGTGATAAGGGGCACTAAGGCGCTCTAACTGTAAGAAGCGAGCCTGAGGAGGGATCACCGGCACCTCTGGATCGGGGGGGGTGGGCCGGCGCAGGGAGCTGCTGTAGCCGCGGTAGATGAGCACCAAGTCCGTTTCCCCCTCGCTTTCCACCTCCACCCGCAGCACCTCCTGGGGGTGGGCTTGGCTGTAGCGCTCTAGAGCCAGCGGCCAGGGCAGGGCGCTCATTCTGCCAACTCCCTTTTCTCCTCAGGGGGCCGCAGCCGCCAGACGAAATAGACGCTGTAGAGTAGGTAAGCTACCAAGCCCCAGGCCCCTAGGCTCCCGAGCAGCTCGGGGGGTACATTGGGATGGAAGATCTCCCGAAAGCCCAGCGGCGGCTCAAACCAGGCTCGACACTGCAGCGACAAAGAAGCCTGGAAGGCGCAGGGCACAAAGGCTCCTGAAAAGAAGAACCCGACCCCCATATAGCCAGTCAGGATCCACCGCCAGAGCAAGAAAGCCCGCGCTGCCCAGCTTCTCGACTGCTCGAGGGCGGTGCTCCAATCCCGCCAGAACCAAAGGCTGAGCGGGATCAAAAGCCGTGCTATTGCCCCGCTCAAGAAACTGATGGGCAGGCCGCCAATCATGAGATATACGGTTACCGCCAACAGACTAGACACCCGCCAGTAGGCAATCAGAAGCTGGATCAGGGGCCCCAGCCCCACCGCAAAAGCCCAAACCAAGAGAGCTAGCGGCACCACCACGGTCAGCGCCACAGCTAGGCTGTAGTCCGCCCAAATGGCTTTCAGCAGCCACTCCTGTGGGATCATCCTCTCCTTCTCTCCTTCCTGACCCTAGTATGCCGGGATCTGCAGCAGGATCCCCCAGGGGTACAGAATACTACCCCTCCCCAAGACTTTACGCTGCAGGCTTTTGGAAAGTTTTCCAATTCTCGCCATTGCCCATCCAGGAAGGTGGTAGATTCTTAAAGGAACACCTCGTGGGCCAGCCGTCTTTCTGGAAGGCAGATGGGAGTTTCCTAGGGCCTTGGTTTGGCCTAGTGTGTTAAGCCTAGTGTGTTAAGTATTGTTACTCAGCCATGGTATTTTGGGTTAAGGCCGACCCCTAAGAGGTAGGAATCCCGCTTCCATGTCCCCTTCTTTCAGACTTCTCTCTCACAGTCCCAGCCGCTGGAAGGCAGCCCAGTGGAAGCCCAGGCCCTTGCCTCCCCTAGAGGACGTGCCCCTTTCTCAAAACGATGGGGAAGAGAGGGGTTGCCAAGCTTCGCTGCAGCCAGAGCCAACCTCTCGCGAGGGGACAGTGGGCAGAAGCTATGCGGCACTGCAGTTATGGCTGGCGCTAGTTACCCTTAGCGTGAGCCTGCCCATTGCCCTGGGGTTGGCTTTGGTTTACTCGCCAGGGGTTGCAGGCAACTACTTGCTAGGGGCAATGGTCGGCGTAGTCTATCTGCGCATGCTGGGCCGCAGCGTGGCAGAGCTGGGCAAAACTCGCAGCCGTTTAGGGGTGACGCGCCTGGCTTTGTTTGTTGGGCTGATGGTTTTGGCTGCGAAGGTGAAGTCCCTACAGATTTTGCCCATCTTCTTTGGGTTTATGACGTATAAGGTCACCCTGCTCATCTACCTCGTCCAGACGTTGAGCCGTTTATCTTCCTCTTCCTGATGCTTATGAGCCCGTCCTTCTCCTCGCCTTTTCTCCTAGCAGAGCTTGAGGTTGGCCATCACCTCTACTGGCACCTGGGCAAGTTTACGGTTCACGGCCAGGTTCTGATTACCAGTTGGATTGCCATTGCCCTGATTTTGACGGTGGTGCTGCTGGGCACTCGTCAACTGCAGCGGGAGCCCGCTGGCTTGCAGAACTTTGTTGAGTATGTTTTGGAATTTGTGCAAAGCATTGCCCGTGCCCAGATTGGCGAGAAAAACTTCCGGCCCTGGGTGCCCTATGTTGGCACCTTGTTTCTGTTTATTTTTGTCTCCAACTGGATGGGGAACCTTTTCCCCTGGAAGTTGATCCCGTTGCCGGAAGGGGAGCTGGCTTCTCCCACCAACGACATCAACACCACTGCCGGCTTGGCGCTGCTTACCAGTATCATGTATTTCGTGGCCGGCATCAGCAAGCGGGGGCTGTCCTACTTTAAAAAGTACATCGAGCCCACGCCGGTTCTCTTGCCCATCAACGTTCTGGAGGACTTCACCAAGCCCCTCTCCCTAAGTTTCCGTCTGTTTGGCAACATCTTGGCCGAGGAGCTGGTGATTGCGGTGTTGGTGTTGCTGGTGCCCTTGTTGATCCCGGTGCCGGTGATGATCCTGTTCCTGTTTACCGGAGCCATTCAGGCTTTAATCTTCGCAACCCTCTCGGCGGCTTACATTGGAGAGGCGCTGGAAGGCCATGGGGGTGGGGATCACCACGATTGAGCTGCCGAGGAGTCGGCGAGGGCTGGGGCGCTCAGCTCTCCCCACCTCTTCCGGGGGTTGTTGCCGGGGCTGGGTAAGGTTTGTTGGGGCCGAGGGCCTGTGCCCAGAGGTCGCCGACAAGGGGGCGATCGGCTCGGAGACTCCAGCCAGATCACCTCAAACCAAAGGCGCTGTTGCAGTCGTGCCTACTTCTGTTCTGTAACGACGAGGAGAATCTCACGATGGCTATGGATTCGTTAACCTCTGCTGCCTCTGTTTTGTCTGCTGCTCTGGCTATTGGTTTGGGATCCCTGGGTCCAGGGCTGGGCCAAGGGAATGCTGCTGCTGCGGCCATGGAGGGGCTGGCCCGCCAGCCAGAGGCGGAAGATAAGATCCGCGGCAGCCTGTTGATCAGCCTGGCCTTCATGGAAGCTCTGACCATCTACGGCTTGGTGGTGGCGCTGGTGCTTTTGTTTGCTAACCCCTTCGCCTCCTAGTGCTGTCGTCTCGGGGGCAGTCTGGACAGTCCCTGCCGGCTTGCCCCCTAGTCTTGCTTCAGCTCAGATCTCGTTTCTGTCCCTGAGGCCCCATGCTCTCCTCAGCCCTTTTGGCCGTCGAGGCCGCCGAGAAAAATGGTCTCTTCGACTTGGATGCCACCCTGCCCATCATCGCCATTCAATTTCTGTTGTTGGTAGCCGTGCTTAACTCTCTCTTCTACGAGCCGGTTACTCGGGTTATTGACAGCCGCAACGACTACATCCGCTCCACCCAGGCGGAAGCCCAGGAGCGGTTGGAGAAGGCAGCGGCCCTGGCCCAAGAGTACGAGGCGGAGATTAGCCGAGCTCGCCTGCAGGCGCAGGCCGTGATTGCCGAGGCGGAAGCGGCTGCTGCTCGCATCCGTTTAGAGAAGCTGGCGGCAGCTCAGGCAGAGATCCAAGCCAAGCTGGAAGCGGCGCGGCGGCAGGTTGAGCAGGAAAAGCAAGCAGCCCTTGAACAGCTGCAGCAGCAAGTGGAGGCCATCGCCGCCCAGATTACCGAGAAGTTGCTAGGCAGCGTCCGTTGAGTGGCTGGTTAAACGTTCCTTGGGGAGTAGCTTGTGATGCTGGGGTTTAGCTGGATGCCCGCTTGGCTTTTGGCCGTGGCTGAGCCAGGGATCCTCGAGGCGGTTCTAGAAAGCAACCTCATCAACATCGCCATTATCCTAACTTTGCTGTACCTCTTGGGTCGCCGAGTGGTGGGGGAAGCGCTGGCTAAACGGCGGGAAGGCATCCTCGAGGAGCTGCGGCAGGCGGAGCAGCGCAAGCAGGAAGCCCTCGAGAGGCTGGCGAAGGAACAGCAAAAGCTGGCACAGGCCCAGCAGGAAGCAGAGCGCATTCGCCGTCAGGCGGAAGCTAGCGCAGAGGCCCGCCGTCAGGAGCTGTTGCAGCAGGTGGAGCAGGAGATCGAACGGCTGCGCGCCAAAGCGGCAAGGGATCTCGCCGCCGAGCAGGAGCAAATTCTCCAAGAGCTGCGCCGCCAAATTGTTCGCCAAGCGCTGCGCAAGGTGGAACAGGAGCTGCCGCAACACCTCAATGAGCAGATTCACCATCGCCTCATTGAGCAAGGGATCCAGATGCTTGCCCGCTAGGTGAGTTCAGGAGAAACGGAAACCCATGCTGAACCGGAAAATGGCTCTTAGGGTAGTGGATCCCTACGCCGAGGCCTTGGTTTCTCTGGCTTCTGGACAGGGGTTGCTGGACACCTTTACCGCCGATGTGCGCTTTATTGCCGCTGTTTTGCAGGCCACGCCGGAGCTGGGCCAGTTTCTGGCTAGCCCCCTGGTGAAGACGGAAGCCAAGAAAAACCTTCTGCAGCAGGTGTTTGCCGATCAGATCCACCCGCTGCTGCTCAACGCCCTTCAGCTGTTGACCGACCGCCGCCGCATCATGTTCCTTGGGGCTCTCTGTCAGCGTTTCTTGGAGCTGCAGCGGAAACTGCAAAACATTGTTCTTGCGGAGGTAACCGCCGCAGTGCCCTTGACCGAAGCCCAGCAGCAATCCATCCGGGAGCGGGTAAAGGACTTCACGCAAGCTAGCAGCGTGGAGCTGCAGATTAGCCAAGATCCCACGGTGCTAGGCGGAGTGATCCTCAAGATTGGCTCCCAGGTCATCGACCTCAGCTTGCGCGGCCAGTTGCGCCGGCTGGCGCTGCAGCTAGCTTAAGTTTTGAGATCCCCTTTCCTGAGAGGACTGCCATGCCTACCATTCGCCCAGATGAGATTAGCACCATCATCAAGCAGCAGATCGAGCAGTACAACCGGGAGATGCAGGTCTCCAATGTCGGCACGGTTCTGCAAGTAGGAGACGGCATTGCCCGCATCTATGGCTTGGAGAAGGTGATGGCCAGTGAGCTGCTGGAGTTTGAGGATGGCACGCTGGGCATTGCTCTCAACCTCGAGGAAGACAACGTTGGCGCCGTGCTGATTGGCGACGGCCGTAACATCCAAGAAGGCTCTACCGTCAAGGCCACAGGCAGAATTGCCAGCATTCCCGTAGGGGAAGCCCTGCTGGGCCGCGTGGTCGATCCCTTGTGCAATCCCCTCGACGGCAAAGGGCCGATTCACTGCACCGAGACTCGCCTCATTGAGTCCCCAGCTCCCAGCATCATTGACCGCCGCTCGGTGTATGAGCCGCTCCAGACCGGCATCACCGCCATCGACGCCTTGATCCCCATTGGGCGGGGACAGCGGGAGCTCATTATCGGCGACCGCCAAACGGGTAAGACCACCCTTGCGGTCGACACCATCCTCAACCAAAAAGGACAGGACGTCATTTGCATCTATGTGGCCATCGGCCAGAAGCAAAGCAACATCGCCCAGGTGGTGAACATCCTAACCGAGCGGGGGGCAATGGACTATAGCATCGTGGTGGCTGCTGGCGCCGACAGCCCGGCCCCCCTACAGTGGCTGGCTCCTTACTGCGGGGCCACCATTGCCGAATACTTCATGTACCAAGGCAAGCACACCCTGGTGGTCTACGACGACCTGTCCAAGCAGGCAGTAGCCTACCGCCAGATGTCGCTGCTGTTGCGCCGTCCCCCCGGTCGGGAAGCCTATCCGGGCGATGTGTTCTATCTGCACTCGCGGCTACTGGAACGGGCAGCCAAGCTCAACAGCCAATTGGGCGAGGGATCCATGACCGCCCTGCCAATTGTGGAAACCCAGGCCAATGACGTGTCGGCCTACATTCCCACCAACGTTATCTCCATTACCGACGGCCAGATCTTCCTGGAGTCGGATCTGTTCAACGCTGGCATTCGCCCAGCCATCAACATTGGCATTTCCGTTAGCCGCGTTGGCTCGGCGGCGCAAACCAAGGCCATGAAGAAGGTCGCTGGCTCCCTGAAGGTGGAACTGGCGCAGTATCGGGATCTGGAAGCCTTTGCCCAGTTTGCCTCCGACTTGGATGAGGCCACCCAAAAGCAACTGGCCCGCGGCCAACGGCTGCAGGAGATCCTCAAGCAGCCCCAATATTCGCCCCTGTCTTTGGACCAGCAAGTAGCCATTATCTATGCGGGAACGCAGGGCTACCTGGACGACATCCCGCTAGAGAAGGTCTCCAGCTTCAAGCAGGGCCTGCTGTCCTACTTGAGCACCGCCCATCCCAAATATGGCGAAATCGTCCTCTCCACCAAGCAGCTTACCGAGGAGGCGGAAGAGATCCTAAAAACCGCCATTGCAGAGTTCAAGCAAAGCTTTGTAGCTCAGGCAGCCTAGGGGCAGATCCGACAAGAGAGAGGGTTATGGCCAAGCTAAAGCCAATTCGGGATCGCATCAAGGCAGTGAAGAACACCCGTAAAATCACGGAGGCCATGCGCCTGGTGGCGGCAGCGCGGGTGCGGCGGGCTCAGGAGCAGGTGATGGCTACCCGTCCCTTTGCCAATCGCCTGGCCCAGGTTTTCTATCGGCTGCAGACGCGGCTGCGGCTGGAAAATGTCGAGCTGCCCTTGCTAAAGCAGCGCCCTGTGGCAACAGTGGGCCTGCTAGTGGTGGCTGGGGATCGGGGTCTGTGTGGCCCCTACAACGCCAACGTTATCAAGCGTACTGAAGAGCGAGTGGGCGAGCTGCAGGAAACAGGGCAGCAGGTGCAGCTTTACCTGGTAGGCCGCAAGGCGGTGCAGTACTTTCAGCGGCGCTCTGCCCCTATCGCCAAGACCTACGTGAATCTGCCGCAGATCCCCACTGCCGCTGAAGCCGCTCAAATTGGGGATGAGCTGCTCTCCGCTTTCCTCTCCGAGAAGGTGGATAAGGTGGAGCTCATCTACACCCGCTTTGTCTCGCTGATTAGCTCGCGGCCAGTGGTGCAATCCCTGCTGCCTCTAGACCCTACGCGCCTGGCTGCTCGCGACGACGAGATCTTTAACCTGCTGGTGCGGGGGGGAGAGTTTACCGTCGAGCGCAGCAAGATCGTTGCTCCGGTCTCAGCCCCGCCGCCGGACATGATCTTCGAGCAGGATCCCGTGCAAATCCTGGATGCGCTCCTGCCTCTGTACCTGAACAATCAATTGCTGAGGGCTCTGCAGGAGGCAGCAGCCAGCGAGCTGGCGGCCCGGATGACAGCCATGAGCAATGCCAGCGACAACGCCACTGAGCTTATCCGTACCCTCACCCTTGCCTACAACAAAGCTCGGCAAGCGGCCATTACCCAGGAGATCCTCGAGGTGGTGGCAGGTGCCGAGGCCCTCTAGGTCTCTTCCCGTCCGGAAGAGTACAAGTTACGCTGCCGGGCCATTTGGGAGTTGAGCAGGATGACAGGCAAGAGCCCCACCAAGACCATTGCCAAAGCAGGGGCACCGGCCTCGGCCAGGCGTTCGTCGGCAGCCATGCGGTAGGTGTAAACGGCCAGGGTATCGAAGTTAAAAGGCCGCAGCACCATCGTGGCTGGCAGCTCCTTCATGACATCCACAAACACCAGTAGCATTGCCCCCAAGATCCCGCCTCCCATCAGCGGCAGGTGCACTCGCCACAGGGCGCCCAGGGATCCCTGCCCCAGGCTGCGGGCTGCCTCGTCCAGGCTGGGGGGGATGCGCAGCAGGGTTGCCTCGACGGTGGCTAGAGCCACTGCCAAAAAGCGCACCAAATAGCCAAATACCAGGGCGGCGATGGTGCCGCTCAGAACCAAACCGGGTGGCTGCTGAAAGAGCACCTGCCGCAAGTAGCTCAGCAGTTGATCCAGTCGTCCCAGGGGAATCAGAACTCCCACGGCAATCACCATACCTGGCAGCGCGTAGCCTAAAGAAGACAAGCGCACTGCCAGCCGCAGGCTCCAGGTGGATCCCCGCTGCAGCCGCAGCCCATACAGCACCACCACCGACACCGAAACGGCAATCACCGCTGTGATGGTGGCTAGTAGAAGGCTATTCCGGGCGTAGCTCCAAAAGTGGCGGCCCACCGCTCCCTGGCGCAGCGTCATCTGGAGCAGGATAAGGGCGGGGACGACAAAGCCTAGCCCAACCGGGATCCCACAGGCTAGCCACGCTCCCACCGCTCGGATCCCCTGCAGACGGTAGCGGGCTAGAGCTGGCCTAAGCCCTTGGCGATAGTAGCGCGCCCGCCGGCGCAAGAATTGCTCCAAGCCCATCAGCAGCAACACCCACAGCAACAGCAGCGCCGAGAGCTGAGCTGCTGCCACCGGATTGCCGAGGGCCGTCCAAGTGCGGTAGATGCCGGTGGTAAAGGTATCGACCCCGAAGTAGCTGACGGTGCCGAAATCGTTCAGGGTCTCCATCAACGCTAGGAGGCAGCCAGCCACGATCCCTGGCCGCGCCAAAGGCAAAGCCACCCGGAAAAAGCTAGCCCAGGGCCCGTAGCCTAGGGAACGGCTCACCTCCAAACAGGCCACCGACTGTTCCTGGAAAGCTAGCCGCGCCGAGAGATACACATAGGGGTAAAGAGTCAGCGTCATCAGCAGGATGGCCCCCCCCAGCGAGCGAATGTTGGGGAACCAGTAGTCGCCGATCTCCCAGCCGGTGACCCGCCGTAGCCAGATCTGGAAGCCCCCAGTTACTTGCAAAAAATCGGTGTAGGCATAGGCCAACACATAGGTAGGGGCCGCCAGGGGCAACACCAGCATCCACTCCAGCCAGGCCCGCCCCCAAAACTCGCACATCGTCACCAGCCAGGCGGTGCCGCTGCCCACCAGGATGACTCCCAGCGCCACCCCCGCCATTATCAGCAGGCTGTTGCGCACATATAGCCCCAAGACCGTGTCAACCAGGTGCCCCCAAACCTGCCGCTCGTCGGCAAGGAGGCTGAGCAGCACTGTTAGCGTGGGAATCAAAATTAAGCCCGTCAAGGCTACGGTCAGCAACGTCCAGCCGCTGAACCATCGCCTCCAAGCGCTCTTGAATTTAGCCAAGCTAGCTTTCCCATCAACTGCAATGGCAATTCCTGAGAGCTGGCAAAAATCTGATCTAGCCATACCGGGGAGCCAAGAAGAAGGCTCTCGGCAACCCCGGCATTTTGGGTGAACCTAGCCCTTACCGCCAACCAGCCCGATCCATGACTTTCAGGGCCTCGGGGGTAACGCGGCCAATGCTGGCGGCGTTGATCGTGTCTTCCTTGAAGGTGCCAAAGCTGGCCACCACCGAGTCGATCTCCGCCCCCCGCAGCACCGGGTACTCGTTGTTGCTCTGGGCAAAGATGGCCTGCGCCTCCGGGCCGGAGAGAAACTCCAGAAACTGGATGGCAGCCTCTTTATTGGGAGCGGTTTTCAGAATGCCGGCGCCGCTGATGTTGACGTGAGTGCCGCGATCCTTTTGGTTGGGGAAGAAGACACCGATTTTCGCTGCTACAGCGCGATCTTCTGGATTGTCGGATTTGATCAAACGCGCCAGATAGTAGGTGTTGGCCAGGGCCACGTCTCCTACGCCAGCAGCTACGGCTTTGATTTGATCAATATCTCCCCCCTCCGGCGGGCGCGCAAAGTTGGCCACCAAGCCCCGCGCCCACTTTTCCGTCTCCGGGATCCCGTGCGCCAAGATGATCGAAGCCGTCAGAGACTGGCTGTACACATTGCTGGAGGAGCGAGTGAGCACCTTGCCCCGCCACTTGGGGTTAGCGAGATCCTCATAGGTGGACAGCTCCTTGGGATCCACCTTGTCCTTGTTGTACATGATTACTCGCGCCCGCTTGGTCAGGCCGAACCAGTAGCCTTCCGGATCCCGCAGGGATTCTGGGATGTTTTTAGCGAGCGTCTCCGACTGGATAGGTTGAAACAAGCCTTCGTTTTGAGCCCGCCACAGCCGGGCCGCATCCACTGTCATGAAAATATCAGCGGGGCTGTTGGCTCCCTCGCTGCGGAGGCGCTGGAGAATCTCGTCGGCGTTGCCCTGCACCCAGTTTACCCTAATGCCCGTTTTCTGTCTGAACAGTTCGTATAGTTTTTCATCTGTGCTGTAGTGCCGAGAGGTGTAGAGGTTGACCTCCCGGTTGGCGCCGCGAGCCGAACGCCCCAGCGAGCCTACTGTCAAGGCTACCGATCCCAACACAGCTGCGTTAACCAACTGCCGTCGCGATAAGCGCATACCCAACTCCTAAACTCAAAAAAATCTCAGGAAAAGCTGCTGCCCTGATTCCGTCAGCAGCAAGGGATCTAGCCCTAGAAGCGGACCAACCCTTCCAAATCCTGCTTTTCTAGACCAAGCTTATTGAGAGTCTGTATCAGTAGCTTCGCCCTAGGCAATGATAGGGGATCTCAAGTACTGAGTCAAGCTCTTAGGAGCTATTCTCACCAAGCAGATTAAAGTTGCGGCAGGTGGGGCAGGTGGAGCGTAAAGGTTGTCCAGCCGGCGGCGCTGCTGACCTCGATGGATCCGCGCAACTGATCCACCATCTGTTTCACCAAGGCCAGGCCTAGACCCGTGCCCCCTTCCTTCCAGGGATCATTGCTGGGAATGCGGTAAAAGCGCTCAAAGATGCGCGTGAGCTCCTCGGCAGGGATCTCTTGACTATTGCTGACCTGGATGCGGCTTCGACAATTTTCCGTTTCGATCTGCAAGCGGATGGATCCCTGGGGTGGGGTGTATTTCACCGCATTGTGCAGCAACTCGCGCAGGATTCGCCCTAAGAGCAAGGGATCCGTTGTGATGGTGCTTTCTAGGGGGACGCTGGCTTGAAAGCTCTGCCCCTTGGCGCGGGCCCGCTCTTCGGTAACGGTCAGCAGATCCCCCAGCAGCTCCCGCCAGGTGAGGGCTTGGATGTTCAGGGCATAGGCCCCGGCTTGTAGCCGCTGCAGATCCAGCAGGTCGTTGATGAGCTCGATTTCCCGCTGGCATTCCCGCTCGGCAATAGCCAGGTATTGGGCTCGCTTCTCCTCAGAGGGAGCTATCTGCAGCATTTTGAGAGCCATCCTTAGGCTAGTGAGGGGAGTGCGCAGCTCGTGGCTGACGGTGCTGATGAAGTCGTCTTTCAATTGGTTGAGGCGCTCTAGAGCTTGCACCTGCTCTTGGGCAGCTTGGAACAAGCGCGCCTGGCGCAGCCCAATGGCACATTGGTTGGCCACCTGCTGGATAAGTCGGATCTCCTGGTCGTCGAAAGGACGCCGAGCCGATCGAAAGATCCACAGATCCCCCAGGACTTGGCCTTTATCTAGCAAGGGACAAGCCATCACTACTTGGCGGTCTTCCAGGGCTTTCCCTGAAAAGCAAAATAGACAAGACTGCCCCCTGAGCAGTTGTCGATGAACGTCTCCGTAAGGGCCTCTCTGCAAAGGTACAGAGAGGTTTAGGTAAGACTTCGAGCGGGGGCAATACTCGTAGCGGATGGTGGCAAGGGTGAAATCGGCGTTGTAAAGGCTGATATCGCAGCCATCGGCATCTAGACTTTCTCCCAGCTCGCGCACGGCAGCGCTGAGGATCTCAGCTTCGTCGAGAGAATCGCGCACGCGGTTGGTAATGCTTCTTAGGAGAGCCTCAAATTGCAAAGCCCGCTCTAGCTCCGCAGTGCGCTGCCGCACTTTTTCTTCTAGCGTTTGGTTTAGAGCTTTTACCTGCTCGTACAACTGAGCCTGTTGCAACGCGATAGCCAACTGGTCGGTCAGCTTCTGCAAAAGCTCAATTTCCCACTCCTGCCACGGGCGGCTGGATTGGCAGTGCTGCGCCACCAAGAGGCCCCAAAGGTCTTCACCCCGTCGGATTGGGATCACCAAGTTGGCCTGGGCCTGGAAAGATTCCAAGAGCTGCCGATAGCAAGGATCCAAACTGGCGGTCGCCACATTTTCGATGGCTTGCACAAAGCCCTGCTGGTACTTGCGATGGCAGGGATCCTGGCGAAAGCAAGCATCCCACACGGAGCGGCCCAAGTGGCTGGGCCAGGGATCCAGCACTGACTCAGCGGCCACAAACCCCCCTGCCCCCTCCTGCAACTGGTAGATCATTACCCGATCCACCTGGAGAAACTCCCGCACCTCGGCAGTGGTTGTTTGCAAAATAACTGGCAGGTCTAGAGCTTGTCGGATCCGCCGCAGCAAAGCCCCTAGTAGTCGCTCCCGCTCTGCTTCTTGCAGCAACAGATCCTGAGCCTGCTTAAGAGGCGTTATGTCCACAACAACGCCACAGACGGCATAGGGATCCCCCTGGCAATCTCGCAGGGCAAATTTGGTAACCCACTGGCTCAATTGCTTGCCATTGCGGGAAAAAATCCGCTCGTAGCTGACAGGATCCGGAGATTGGAGAGCTTTCTGATCCTGCTCTCGGAACTCGCGGGCCTCTTCGGGAGTGAAAAGCTCATCATCCAGCTTGCCAATAAGTTCTCCTAGCTCAAAACCTCTCTGTTGTAGATAAAACCTGTTGGCGTGAAGATAGCGCCCCCCCAGGTCTTTGAGGAAGATGGAAAAGGGGATGCTGTCCAGAATAGCTCTAAGGCGAGCCTCACTTGCTTGTAGAGCCAGCTCCACCTCTTTTTGCTCAGTGATGTCTTCCGTAACACCTACAAAGCGGATGATTTCTTGCCGCTCATTAAAAATAGGCTGACAGGAAGTGCGTAACCAGCGCAGGCTGCCATCTCGATGGAAGATGCGGTAGGTGATTGGCTGCTCCCCTCGAATAACTCGAGGAAGAGATCGAAGAACACGGGGCAGATCTTCAGGGTGAAGCCTTTCTTTCCAAAGATCCGGTTTTTGATAAAACTCCTCCGGTGTGTATCCCCAGATGCTTTGACACTGGGGGCTTTTGTAGAGAACTTGGCTGAGATCTGCGGAACAGACGAAGAAATTCACCGGCACAGCCTCGGCCATTTCCCGAAAGCGGGCTTCGCTTTCCCGCAAAGCTAGTTCCACCTGCTTTTGTTGGGTAATGTCGCGGCTGCTGCACACAATCCCCTGCACTACAGGATCCTGCAAAAGGTTGGTGCAGCGGCTCTCCAGCCACACCCAATGGCCATCGGCGTGCTGGGCCTGATAGACAAAGCTGAGCGTCTCGCCTGGGCTAGCTCTTAGGCGCTGGAAAGCGTTGACAACAGCCTGTCGATCTTCAGGGTGGATCCACTCCCAAGGCAGCGGCTCTCCCTCTTCAAGACAGCGCCCTAGGATCCTCTTAGCCGCCGGTGGGTTAAGGCAATGCAACCGGTCCTGGCCGTCAATTCGGCACAAGATCTCATGGCTGTTGTTGATGAAGGCGCGAAAGCGCTCCTGCTGCTCTACTAGCTCTTGTTGCATAGGTATAGCGCTCTTCTCCCTGAACGAGCTCTTTCCCCTCGTACTTGACAACT
>NZ_JANSJL010000029.1:0-3228 GCF_047502745.1 Synechococcus sp. F70.1 | reverse complement strand
ATAGGTATAGCGCTCTTCTCCCTGAACGAGCTCTTTCCCCTCGTACTTGACAACTTCCCCTCGAAGGGCGCGGGCGACATACTCTTGCCAGTCCCCGTGTTCTTGAGCCACTGCCTCCAAAGAAGTGCCCAGCAGATCGCCAAACCAGGCGCGGTCGGTGGCATTTTGTAAAATCAGCACTCCTTGAGGATCCCTGGCCCACACCGATAACGGCAGGGCATCTAGCACAGCGCGCAGTTGGGCTTCCCGCAGCCGCAGGTTTTCTTCCCATTGCTTCTTCTCGGTAATGTCTCGGCCTAGCCCACGAATAAACTGCAACTGGCCCCGCCAGTCAAAGATGCCCTGGTTGACCCACTCAAACCAGCGCACCTCTCCCCGCCCATCTATTAACCTACTGACTTGGCTAAAGAAGGGGTGCTGAGGAGTGAGCTGGGCTATTTTCTGCCGCACCTCCTCTTGCTCCTCTACTGGCAGGGCCTCAAGCCAGCGCCTGCCCCGCCAATCGCCTAAAACCTTCCGACAAGTTTCGTTGCACTCCACAACCGTTGTATCCGCCCGCGCCAGCATGACGATGTCTGCAAAGCCCAGCTGAGCTTGCTGCAGCCGCCGCCTTTGCCAGTAGATCAGCACTGCTAGAGAAGATCCCCAAAGGACTAGCCAAAGCCAAGTGGGCAAGGTGTTCTGGCTGAGTAAGGTAATCAGGTTAACCAAATCCCTAGGGACGCTCATAGAAGTTAGGCTGGCCGATTAATCGGTAGCATTTCTAACCTAGACTCAGGCATTGTGCCAGCATTTCCGCTATCTCCCTGGGGAGGACAGTATCCCCTGACAAGGGAGCTTTAGGACAAGGGGTTCTTTTTTGGATTTCCTAGATATGCCTGAATCCAGCCCACCAGCCGCTGAGAGAGCACGAAAGCCTCTGGCTCGCTCCCTTTGACGCCTACTTGGCTATTGAAGCAAGCGATGACCTCCTCTTTTGGATCAGGTTGGGAAGGGTCTTCGCGAAACTGGAGCCGCACCTGACTTTGGACTTGGAAACTCTCTTGGGCTTGGTTGTCTAAGACCTCCCAGCCTACCCGATGTATCCGCACCCCTTGCAATTGAGCCAAGGGATAGGAGAACGCCTGCTGCCGCCAAATTCCCCAAGGGCCACGCAGACGGGTTAAGGTGACCCGTTGGTTTTCGCGATCCAAGCTCAAGATTTGCCCCAACCCCCAAGGGATCCCAGTCCATAGGCCCACCCCCACAAGCACCAACCCCAAGAGCAGCGAACGAGCCCACAGCTGGGATCCCAGCGCCAACAGCCCTAGGCCCACAACCACCCGCCAGGCTAGTTGCTCAGGGGTAAACCTTTGCAGGGCAATCCGCAGCCGTCTGGGGTTGCGCTCCAGGACTTGCAGGTGAAGTGGTGCCATGAAAGCGGATCCCGTTTTTGGGGCCAGTTTACCAGGTGCCTTAGAACCCTAGAACTCAGGCTCGGCAAAAAACTCTGACAAATCCAAGGCAAAACCAGGGATCACCTCTTCGCCTTCCAGAATGTCCCCTGGCCGCTTCAATGCTGCGGGCTCAGGCTGGCGGTAGACTAAAACATACTTTTCTTCGGGATGAATGACCCAAACAAGCCGGGATCCGTTCTCAAAGTACTCGACAATTTTGTCGTGGATCTCTCCTACAGTATTGGCCTCAGAGAGAACCTCTATAGCTAGGTCCGGAGCTCCCTCGATGTAGCCCTTGGGGATCCCGCCAAGGGATCGCAATCGCTCTTTGGAGAAAAAAGAACAATCTGGGGAGCGGCGGTTGCCAGATTTCATTTTAAACGAGGTATCAGCGTCGAAAGTAAAGCCGAGCTTCTGGCTGCGGACGTAGGCGCCTAGGATGATGTGAATCAAACTTACATAGTATCCATGCTTTGCACCTGCTGAGCCCACGGTAACTAGTTCCCCGTTCACAACTTCATAGCGATTGCTATCATCGGGCAGGGCCATAAACTCTTCATCCGTCCAAATCTTCCGAGGAACTGCTGCAGAGTTTTCAGCAAGCTCTTGCGCTAGCCCTTCTAGAGCTTCAATCATGGTAACCCTCTCAAATAGCTAAAACAACTAAGGGATCCTCGCTTGGGCAAACACATCCTGCGGGACAACCGCTAGACCTGGGAGGAACTCATCCTGAATCACTTGGGATCCAGTAAATGTCCGCGGTGGGGCATCGGGATAAAAGACTGTGATGCTCTTAGCTTGGGGATCCACCACCCAAACTCGGGGGACGCCCGCATCCAAGTAATCGGCTACTTTCTGAAGCATCGCCCCAAAGCTTTGGCCAGGAGAAAGGATCTCAATCACCCACTCAGGAGCTACCGGACAAGGTCCATCTTGGGTATGCTGGGCTGGCCAGCGCTCAAAGGAAACATAGAGTAGGTCGGGAACCGGAAACCATTCTTTCCCTTGCCGCTGCAAAACAATCGCCAACTCTGTGTACACATCCCCCTTACCCTGACACCATGCATCCAGGATCCAAAGCAGTCGTTTCTGCAGGGAGGCATGAAACCTTTGGGGCGACATGGGCGCATCCTTGGGGACGGCTTGTCCATCGACCAGCTCATAGGTAACATCTCCCTCTGGCAAGGCTAGAAACTGCTCGGGAGTCAGTTTTTGACCTGAAACCAGCGGCTCTGTAGTTGATAGCATCGGGAGATCCTCCTTATCTTTTGCTGTTTGAGGTTGCTGCTCGCTAAGGGATCCGCGCTTGGGCAAATACATCCTGAGGAACAACCTTCAAGCCCGGCAAGAAATCCTCTTGAATAGCTTGGGATCCCGTAAAGGTCTTTGGCGGGGCATCGGGGTAGAAGACTGTGATGCTCTTGGCCTGCGGATCCACAATCCAAACGCGGGGGATCCCGGCCTCCAGATAATCTGCTGCTTTTTGAAGTACAGCCCCAAAACTCTGCTCTGGAGAAAGGATCTCAACCACCAGTTCAGGAATGGCAGAACAGGGCTCATCGGCCATGGCTTCAATTGGCAATCGCTCATTGGAGATGTAGGTGATATCCGGAACCGGGATCCAGGGCTCCCCTTGTCGACTTAGGACAATCGCCCATTCAGTGTGAGCGGATCTCGGCTTGGGACACTCAGCAGCGGAACACCAGTCCTCAAGGATTCGCCACAAGATAGGCTGAAGACGAGCGTGGAAGCGCCTTGGCGACATGGGTTCATGTTTGGGAACAGCTTGCCC
>NZ_JANSJL010000028.1:0-542 GCF_047502745.1 Synechococcus sp. F70.1 | reverse complement strand
CCCCGGCACCACCTGGACAGAATAATAACTAACTATTGTCACCACAGCCGTGACAAGCACAATCAAAATTGGCGAAACACAGGTAAACTGATAAATGGCCAATAGGGTTGGAATCAGACCACCCCCGACATTCAACGCCACAATCGTTTTCTGTTCAATTCGCCTTAAGGGAATACCCCAAAAGAAGCGCATCGTCCACAATCGATCCAAATCAGGTACCATAGCTACTTTGGAAACTCTCTCATAAAGGGGGATATTAATCGTACTCTCAATAATTACTAGGGTCAGCAGCACAAGAGATAGGTTAGGAGAAAATTCGAGCTTTGCAACAGCAACTTGAACCGCATCTAGGGTAACCACCAACCAGAGAAACGGGAAGGCTAAGAGCAGGAGTAAAAAGAGTAGATAGGCAGTCGCTTCCCTTCGGGGAAGTGGAATTAATGAAAACACTGGTCGTACAGCCGCTGAATCGCACAGCACAGTCGGGTCGCGTCCCTTCGGGGAACTGGAAATAATGGATACCATCCTGTCAGGCTGTTAAA
>NZ_JANSJL010000027.1:0-542 GCF_047502745.1 Synechococcus sp. F70.1 | reverse complement strand
GGCATGGGATCCTCTCCTTGAGTCATCACTCTGCGGTCAGACTTTGAATGCACAAAAGCCTATCTCCAATAGAGAAGCTAATACTGTAGCAAGAGCTACAATTCATAGTGCTGTTATCTACAATCGCAGAGCGGGAGATGAGGAGCTTAGATCGACAGGCTATTTCACTGCAATTCAAAGTAACTATCAATCAATTCACCAAAGTAACGGCCAATCCATTCGGCGACAGATCGATTTAGCCGTCAGCTCCTAAAGCGTTGCAGGATCCTCTCCAGAAAATCCCTAGAGAACATGGTGGGTTGTCGGCCAAATCCTGATTTTTCAATTAGCCCCCTTGGCTTCCCTTGAGAAAGGGAAACTCAAGCTCTTTCTTGAGATCCTCAGAACCTGGGATCCTCAAGTTCTGAAAACCCAATTGCCGCAAGCCGGGGATCCCGAATGCTCGGGCTAGTCAAGTGCCTGTAGCTGGGCTAGGAAATCTGCCACCGTCAGGGATCCCAGGTCTTTTCCGTGGCGCTGCCGCACGCTTACCGTGCCGGTTG
>NZ_JANSJL010000026.1:0-551 GCF_047502745.1 Synechococcus sp. F70.1 | reverse complement strand
GAAAGCCTGCGCATTGTCCTTTCCTATCTTTGGGCACAACTCATTCCGCGGCCAGATCCCCGCAACTTTGCCGATTGGGTCAAGGGCAAATTTGGCACCCAGCTCTATAGCCACAGGCTCTGGCAGGTGAACTTCGACAATGATTACCAAGAATAGATTGAAGCAACTCAGTCAGCTGTTGCAGCCAGGTTGGCAACATCTTGCCCCTTTCTTATGGCAAATCTTGCTGCCCAGTTTGGCCCTGACGGTGCTGCAGATCTTCATGATCTCGCTCTGGAGTCAGGAAAGCGATTATGTTTCCATCTTCAAGGGCCTAACTCAGTGGGATAGCCATTGGTATCTAGGCATCGTGCGGCAGGGTTATCAGTTTTTGGGCTTCGGCAAGATTGCCTACGAGCAGAGCAACGTGGCCTTCTTCCCCGGCTATCCCCTCGCTGTTGCTACTATCAGCCGCTTGTTGAGAATCGAACCCGAGGTAGGGCTTTACCTCGCCGCTCAGCTCTTTTGCTGGCTGATGTGGATTTACCTTTTCCTGTTTTACCGCCGCTGGC
>NZ_JANSJL010000025.1:0-555 GCF_047502745.1 Synechococcus sp. F70.1 | reverse complement strand
GGGCTCTGGTCGCGTTGCTCTCTTGAACTGTGGCATGGTCGGGCGGCTGGATCCCCGCCCACAGCCGATTGTGCTGGAGCTGATTTTGGCCATCGTCAGCCTGGATGCCCAGCGCTGTGCCGAGCTGACTCTGGAACTGGCCCTGCCAGAAAGTCCTGGGGGCAGCCTGCGGACCCTGATGGCAGACGTATTTCGGTAGCAGTTGCTGGGGAAAGCTCCCCTACCTTCGTTGCTGCGCAGGGCCCTGGATCTGAAAAACCTCTCCCTGCAATCTCCGCGGCAATTGGAAGTGCTGCTTAGCCGCATCACACTTCGGAAACCCAACGCTGGAACCTGACGGTGCAGGATCTGGAAGGCCTGCGCAGCAGCCTGGATCAGTCAGCCAACTGCCTCTCCTAGTGGTTGGATCCCTGATTATCGGCGCCGCCATCATCTCGGCGCAAACCCAGTGCTTTCAGGTCTTCTAGCTGAGCGAGCTGCTTTTTGGCACCGCCAGCTGCTGGGCCTGTGGCTTATCCTGAGCATCCTCCGCTCCGGTCGCCTGCGCGGCTAACC